>VGKX01000055.1 GCA_016866895.1 Candidatus Parvarchaeota archaeon | reverse complement strand
CGCACAACGCGAAGAAAATTTTAGAGAGCCCCAATGAACCGCCATTTTAGTTATTGGGTAGGCTGGTATAAATTTGTTTGGGTTGCCGCAACAGTTTGGCTGCTATTTGGGCTGCAAAACGATAAAAAGCTTGCAGGGGGGACAAAAGACGAAATGGAAAAAACAGGGAAGAGGAAAAATTAAAAAAGGGAAAACAGGGAAAAGTAAAAAGTGCATGGAGGGGAACTGTTGGTGCATTAGGGTTTTTCCCCTACTCCACTGCAAAAACGTATTCGCCTGAATATGCTTGTCTGCAGGCAACAAATGCTTTGTGCTCGCCTTGCGATAATGTCAGATTAAACTGCCTTGTTTCATTGAATTTCATGGAGGCCATGGAATCTCTAACAGAGCCGTCCACATAAAGCTTGCAGCCGAAAATGCGTTGAGGTTTTTTCATTGTGCCAGGATATGAATTGTAGACATAGCTTAAGTCAACAGGACTTGGGAGTGCGGCACCAGAAGAGTTGTGCAAGGCTGGTATGGTTACAGTATAATTGGTCTCCACAATGAAGTAGTATTCGGGAGTTGTCTCGTTAAATTCCCCGTTTCTGCACTTAAGATACCAGAAATAATCCCCATCTTCAAGAAGGAATTTGCGGCGATAACTGCCGGATGTGTTGATTTGGTATGTTTTACCTTCAAAAAATAGGGTGCAGGAAGTTGGAAATGAGGCATTCGCGATTGAAGACCGATAGCTAATCTCCACAAGAGGTTTTTTTATGATAATCCAGTTTTTTGGATTGGTGAAAAGGCTGGTGGCATGAAAATGTGAAAAGTTATAATTGCTACGCCGAGACTTGCCCGGATGGATGTAATAATTTATCAGAGTGATGGAAGAATCAAGTGGAGTGCAGACAACATACCAGGAATATTTAAAACCATTTTCAAGCCGGTAGGTGAATGTGGCAGCTTTTGTATTTTGCGGCACCGCCGTGTTCACAAGATCATATGTTGGGCCGGGGCCGCTAGCAGTGTATTTAGCGAAATATGCCTTGCACTCGATTGAAATATTTTTTGGATCTATTTTGACGCTGTATCTGAAAGTTGTAAGAGAGCCTGCGCCGGAAACGTTTCTGTCAAATACAACAGATGCTTCTCGAGGATAAAGATATCTTATTTCTGCATAAGCCGAGTGTGTGATAGCAGAACCTAGAATCACCAAGATAAAGAGATATGTGAAAAAAGCTTTTGGTAATGCCATAGTAATTGCCAGTAATGTTTCTGAAATGGAGTATTTAAAGATTTGGAACGCGCGAAAAGGATGGCGTAGTTGCACAAATTGGGGATGTTCAGCCGCTGCGTGTGATGTTTTTCAGCAATTGGCTTAAATGTGAAGTGTTTTATTTAACCTGCCATCAAAGCATTTGCAATGGCACAGATAGTTGTAAAAAAGGACGACGGCACACTTGAGCCTCTGAATCCTGAAAAAATCAGGCAGGCGATTTTGCGAAGCGGCGCTTCAAAGGCGCTTTCATTTGAGGTGCTTGATGAGATACAGCCAAAGTTCAAAAATGGCATGAGCACAAAGGAGATTTACAGATTGGCTTTTGAAACTCTTCAGAACTTGCGCCCCGGAGCTGCCGCGAGATTTTCACTAAAGGGCGCGCTTGCAAAGCTTGGGCCAGAAGGCTACCCGTTTGAGACATTCATAGGCGCCATATTGAAGGGGAGGGGCTACCAGACACGCTTGCGCCAAATCCTGCAGGGCAGGTGCGTGAGCCACGAAATAGACGTCGTAGCCCATAGGGATGCAACAGGCGAGAAACCGCGTGTCGACTCGATAATCGAATGCAAGTTCCACAACATGCTTGGAACGCGCTGCCACATACAATCAGCACTTTATTCATGGGCGCGCTATCTTGACGTGAGTGAAGCAAACCCGCATCTTACTTCATCGTGGCTTGTGACAAACACAAAATTCACAACAGAAACGATAAAATACGCGGATTGCGTCGGCTTGAAGCTTTTGGGGTGGGGATTTCCTGCAAGCGAGAGCATACAGGTAAGAATTGAGGAAAACAAGCTCTATCCGATAACAATACTTACAAGGCTTGACAGGTGGTCTTTCAACAAGCTGCACAACGCAGGGATAATACTTGTTCCGGAGCTACTCAAGGCGGATTACACCGAGCTTTCCAAAACAGGCATGCCGCAAAAGACACTTGATGGATTGCTTGTCGAGGCAAGGCAGGCAATGTCAAAAAGGTATTGAAGAAAAAAGCGGGGAATTATTCGAATTTTTCAGCATACTTTGAGAGAAGCGGGATTGCAGCAGGCTCGCCATTGTACGCCTTATATGCAAGAAAGACAAGTGCAGCTTTTAGCACGGCAACAACGAACAAAAACACAATGGCACAAAAGACAAGTGCATAAAACTGGAAGCTTTTTGCAACAAAGCCAACGGCAAAATAAACCACTGCAAGAACCAAAAGAAGTGCCGTGAAAAGCACTATTTCGGCGACTGCAAAAAGCGCCGCAGTTGATGCGTTTTTTCGCGTATAAGAATCATCGGGTTTTGCGGCAAAGTAAATTGCAAGCGGGCCTGCAAAGCTTGTTATTATTGCACTCGCATAGGAAAGTGCGGCCATTTTTGTCTCAAAATCCGGCCTTTTCCCTTCGCTTTTTCCTTCCGGCTTTTCCTGCGTGAATTTGAGTTCCTTTGCCATAGTCATTGGAATTATAATCCATAGTTTAAAAACATTGCAGATAAAAATTACGTTTAGGCTCTTGCAATAATGACTGCAAATAATGATTTCAAATAATGATAGCAAATTATGATTAGCATATTATTAACAGGTGAAAAAAGAATGGATAAAAACATCGTCAGGCTCGGCCTTGTGCAAATGGGCATGGGAGAGGCTGCACAGGACAACCTGTCAAAGGCCCTTAACATTGTTGAAAAATGCTCAAAGCAAGGCGCACAGATTGTGTGCCTGCCCGAGCTTTTCACCGCGCCCTACTTTGCCCAGGAGGAAAACAGGAAAAGTGATGCGGCAAATTTTGCGCAAGCAATACCCGGAAAGGCAACCGATGCGCTTTCACTTGCTGCAAAAGAAAACGGGATTGCCATAATTGGCGGCTCAATTTACGAAAAGGATGAAAAAAGCGGCAGGTTCTACAACACGTCCTGCGTTTTTGACTCAACGGGCAGGATGCTTGGCAAATACAGGAAAATCCACATACCGCACGACCAATGCTACTTTGAGCAGGATTATTTTGAGCCCGGGGATTTGGGCTTCAAGGTGTTTGAAGTTGGAATAGGGGGAGCGGAAAAAACCCGCAAGATTAAAATCGCCCCGCTGATTTGCTATGACCAGTGGTTTCCAGAGGCTGCGCGGGCAGTTGCACTTGAGGGGACTGAATTGATATTTTACCCAACTGCCATTGCAACAGTAAGGGGGATTGAACAGGCTGAAGGAAACTGGCAGGAGGCTTGGGAGAATGTCATGCGCGGCCATGCCATTGCAAACGGCGTAATTGTGGCAGGGGTGAACAGGTGCGGCAGCGAGGGCAGGATGGATTTTTGGGGCGGCTCGTTTGTCTGTGACGCATTTGGAAAAACGCTTGCAAGGGCGGGCGGCAAAGAAGAGGCAATGGTCGTCAAGGTTGATTTGTCGCACAGTGAAAAGGTGCGGGAAGGCTGGCGCTTTATGAAGTGCAGGCGGCCTGACCAGTACAAAAAGATACTTGAGAGCGCAAAGGGCTAGATTTGCATGGTTGATTCTACGCCAAAGAAGCAGGGCTACTTCATGCCAGCGGAGTGGACGGCCCATGAAGCAACATGGCTTTCCTGGCCGAAAAACCCGCTTACTTTTCCATCTGACATAATTGATGCAGTGGAGAAAATCTACTGCCAGATGGTTGGGGCGCTGCAGGATGGGGAAGCGGTAAAGATACTTGTGGATAACTCACAGGAAGAGCAGAGGGTTAGAAGCATTTTGCATGCAAATGGAGTTGCTTGCAGGAATCTGGTTTTTTACAACATCAAAAGCGCCGACGTCTGGATGCGCGACTATGGGCTGACTTTTCTTTTGAAAAGAAAAAACTTGTCGGAAAATGAAAACGGCGCTGGAAAGACCGTTGGAACTGCTGGCGCAAAGGCTGCGGTGAAATGGATATTCAACGCATGGGGCGAAAAATACGATGACTTGTTGCCTGACAACGCAGCAGGGGAGCAAATCGCAAAGTTGCAGGAGGCGGCAGGATTGCAGGTTTTCAGGCCAAACATAGTCATGGAAGGCGGCTCAATTGAGGTTAACGGCCAGGGAACGGTGCTTGTTACCGAGCAATGCCTTTTGAACAAAAATAGAAATCCAAAACTGGGAAGGACACAGATAGAAGGGCATTTGAAAAACAATTTAGGCGTGGATGAGGTCATTTGGCTAAAAGATGGAATAGCAGGTGATGACACGGACGGGCACGTGGATGATTTTGCCCGTTTTGTCGGCAAGGAGACGGTCGTTTGCGCATACGAAGAAAACAAGGCGGATGCAAACCGCAAGCCCCTTGCGGCCGCATACTCATCGCTTTGCAAGCGCTTTGAGACAATAAAACTGCCCATGCCAGCCGCGATAATAGACCCAGTGGAGAACAGGCGGCTTCCTGCAAGCTATGCGAATTTTTACATGGCAAACGGGATTGTGCTGCTTCCAGTTTTTGGTGACAGGAAGGACAAGGCGGCACAGGAAACATTGCAAACATGCTTTCCAAAGCACGAAGTTGTGCCAATCCAGGCAAAGGAGCTTGTTTATGGCTATGGGGGCATACACTGCGTGACGCAGCAGGAGCCAAAAGTATAAAGAACGAAAATGAAATATGGATTGATAATTTAATAATTAATAAAATTAAAGGTGATTTTTTATGCTATATGGGATGAGATTTCAAAAACCCGCACTTGCGATTATTGCACTTCTTGCAATAGCGATTCTTTTTGCAGGATTTGCATTCGCCTCCGGCGGCAAAAAAGATGCCCAGAAAACGGAAGGCGGCTTGGTTGAAGGAGCAGACGGCAAGAAAGCCGCCAACGCAGGCGCAAAGGCAGGCAACGAAGAGGTCGGCAAGGAAGAGGGAGAGGAAGGTGGATTTGACGCAATTGGCGCGATGGGTCTTGTGGTATTTGCTGCAACGGGCTTTCTAATGGCGGCAGGGCTTGCACTTGCAATAAAGCAGGCCCTGGGCGGCAAAAAAGTCGCGCATTGAAATCAGGCTATTTCATTTTCATGGCCGCTTTTTGTTGGGCCCGTGCTTGCGCCGAAGTCCGCCATGCCTGCCTTCCACCAGGAGCCGTCGTATTTTTCCCCAAGCTGCTGCTCAATGGACTTTGATTTTGCAAGCGCGGCCTTTACATGAGAAGAGTCGAAAAGGCTTGCCCCATCCATTGCAGCAAGGTCGCCTGCCGCCTTTACAAGGCCGGAAAGCCCCCGAAGCCTCAGCGTGTATGCGTTTGGCTGGCCTGCCCTTTTTTTTGCTTCAAGTGCCAGGGCTTCGCAAGCCTCCAGGCTTGCATGCGGAATGTGCCCGTCCTTTGCGATTTCCTGAGCCACAAACTGGAAGAGCTTTTGCTTGTTGGCTTCTGTTGCAGCCATGTGTGTTTGGAGCAAAAGCTCATAGCCGCTGCCGACTATCCTTGAGCGAAGCTGTGGGAGAATGAGCCCCATGTCATTTATGTTGACTGCGGTTACAAAGATGAAGTCGCAGGGGACATTTTCCACCTTGACGCAAGCCCCCGTGCTTGACGCATTCCTAGCACTTATCGGGAACCTTTTTTCCTGCATCGCGGTGAGCAGGTAGCGCTGCAGGTGCCCAAGTGTGGAAAGCTCATCAATGAAAAGTATCCCCTCATGCGCCTCGTGCACTGCCCCAGGCACAACGCGCGTGTAGGGTGCAAGGCCTATTTCCGGGTGCCCTCCGTAGGGGTCGTGCTTGATGTCCCCGAGAAGCTCTGTTTCTGAGGCTCCGGTTGCCTGCACAAAAGTCTTCCTGTCAAGGGGCGCAATGACTTTCCTGAGTTTTCGCTGCTCCAGGGTATTTAACCTTTGCAGGTCCCTTGATGTCAGCATCCTCACGGCGTTGTTTGTGCCGCGTTGGTAGAAAACCGGCTCTGGCTTGTCTGCGATTTGGACCATTGCCCGTACCCTGCCTTGCTCCTCAAACGAAGGCTCCCCGATTGCAAGCAGGTCATCAAACAGGCTTGAGTCTGATAGGTATTTTTCAAAGCCGCACCTTGGGCAGCTTGGCTGGTTGCAGCCTGAAAGCTGGCCGCAGTGCCTGCAGCGAAACCCAAGCTTTTCGGAAACGTAAATAGGGACTGCGGACGGTGGGACAAGCTTGCCGATTTGCGGCTGCTGGGCCGGGGTCTCTCTTGCCTGCTCCCTTGTGCGCAGTTCAACTATTGGCTTGTCAGGATTAGCGTGGTCATGAACAACCGATATTTCAAATTTTGGCGGCTCAAGCAGGGATGCGATTGCCTGGGCAATCATGGATTTTCCGGTGCCTGGCGGCCCAACAAGAAACAGGTGCCGCCTTTGCCTTGCCACAAGGCTTGCGGTTTTGACAACCTCCTGCTGCCCGATGACCATTTCAAGGGGATTTTTTGGCAGGGGAATTTGGGAGGTTGACCACTCGGCCATGATTTATTAATGCAGGGAAGGGTTTAAGGGATTAACTAAACCCGACGATTTTCTTGGCCACTCACGCTAAGTGAGGCGGCAAACTCCCGGAGTTATTTAAAATCGGGAAATGGATTAAGAAAAGAGTTTGGCAAGGCCTGAAATCTTG
>VGKX01000054.1 GCA_016866895.1 Candidatus Parvarchaeota archaeon | reverse complement strand
TAATTCTCCTTGTACATTTTTGCAACGCCTTTTTGAATTGCAAATCCGGTAAAGCCACCCCTGCTTGCAATATCACAGACGTATTCGGGGTTTATGTTTGTTTTGTTGAAGTCACGCGGCCCGTGTTCCATGCCCTGATCCATCGCCAAAATCAGCACTTTGCCGTTTCTTACTACCTTCCCAAGATGTGCAACGCGTTCTGCCATAAGACAACCTCCGTAAATAGCATACTGATAATAACAATGAAAAATAATTAAAACAGATAAGAAATTCTGCACACGTGCCTGCACTGGCTTTCACTTGTTTTTCTAGCTTGCTATTGCCCTTAGCGTGATTTCAAAATTCAGCGCCTGGCCTGCAAGCGGATGGTTGCAGTCAAGCATGACAGTGTCGCTTTTCACCGATTTTACAAGTGCCTCGCCTGTAGGGCATGACTCGGTATCTTCATAGCCGTATTTTTCCCCAACATGTGGCTTGAGCAAAATGACTATTGTTTCGTTGGTCACGTTTTGCACCATTGCAGGCCAGCCATTGAGCTCAAAATTATGCCTTGGAAGCGGATTCTGGCGAAGCAGCACAGAATCGGAATAAAGCTCCGCTATTGCCATGTCCCATTTGTACTGGGGGTGGACAAGGCGCTTGCCTACTGACAGATTCTCAAAGCCCGTCTTGAAGTTTGCTATCGGCACGTTGTAAAGCCGGGGAATTTCGGTTACTGCCGGAAGCCCAAAAACGCTGCTGTTGTTGTAGATTCCATAGCCGTCCTGTGGCTCAAGCCTGATTTTTTTTGTCTGGCCCTTTTTCATTCCCTCAACTGCGCCTGAAAACTTTGGGAGAAGGCCGCTTTGAGGGCCTATCCAAAAACCAAGCGGCGAGTATGTCCTTTTCAGGTCATAAATACCTGCCTTGGACGCCACATCCTTTATACTTGTGTCGACCACTGTGCCATTGTCAAGCCTAAGCGTGTAGTCCACAGTCACATAGTCGCCTTGGGCGGCAACAAGTTTTGTGGTGTTTTGGCCTGGCGCAGGCGGGGACGGCGGCACGGGATTTGTGCAGCCGAAAAAAAGTGCAAAGGCAAGAAGAATGGCTATTGCAGCAAATCCGGGAAGCGGGCGCTTCGCTTTGCCCTGGTTTTGTTCTTTAGAAGCCGCATTCAGTGCATTTGTTTTAAGAGCCATAATAGCAACACCTAATTGAAAATCCTTCTTATTTGTTTTAAGGTTTGTTTTTTGCCAATTATTCAGCCAGATTCGGCCAATAAATTGTTTATACTATCCTCCTTGTGAAATAATCTGCGGCAACAAATATATAGGTTGGCGAAAGCAGCTTTTGAACCCCAAGCCGCGAGTACATGTGTATGTATTTGCACAGGTTGGAAGGCACGCCCATTGCGGCCGCGTTTTTCATGAAGTAATCGGAAGCCCCAAGCGCATCAGTGAATTTCCTTTGTTCTATTGCAACCATCCGCTCATGTTCAATATGTATGTCAGGCGAGCCCTTGTGCATGCGGATAAAGTCATCGGCTTGGGCGTGCATATAGACTGCAGGGCCCATTGCCTTTCTTACTGCAGGCAGGCTTGCAACCTCCATCTCCACAAGAACCAGGCATTTTTTTCCATCCGACCAGAAATAATGGCCGAAAACCTTGAAGCCCTGGGATTCGAGGAACTTAACAAGCTGCAAGGCCGCTTTTTTGAGCTGGGGCCACAGGATGTCAGGCACAAGCTGCGGGCAGGCAAACTCAAATGCCATGATTTCTGACTTTCGCGCCCCAATTATTTTCAAAAGCCTGGACTTTGAGTGCACTACCCTTTCCGCAAAAAAATACTTTGCAGACGGCTTTTGCAAAAACCTCCTTGCCGCAAACACGAAGCGATAAAGCGAAGTGGCTGAAACAACTGCAGAAACGTTCCTGTTCCTGTCCACCGGGTCGATGACCACGAGTGGGGAATTATATTTTTCCCTTGCTTTTGGCTCGCCGCTTGGGTGCATGCCGTGATGCGCCTCTATGTCTATTGTTGGATTGTGCCACCTTGACGCCGCCTCAAGCACTCCGAGAAACGAGCCGTATTTTATCACAAGCAGCTCGCACAGGTAGCCCGAAAAGCCCTCAACGCGCACCTCCGCCCCGTAAACCCCGATGTTTTTCATGAACTGCTTGAGAAGGCGGACCTCATTTTTCTGGGCAGGCGTCAGCCGCGAATTTACGTACTGGGTGTGCAGCGGCGAGCGGTCAACAGAAGAGGTCATCTCCCGGGCATCTGAAATCTTGTAGGACGGGACAATGTCGAGTTTGCAGCCGTGAAGCATTGTTCGCAGGTAAGGGTGTTCTGCGTACCCTATCACCCAAGGCGTCCCCGCCGCGGCCTTCTTTGCGTAATTTAGCCCGAGAAGCATAAGCTCGTGCTTCTGGTAATAAAGCGGAAAAAGAATGAAAACGTCTATGTCAGTTGATGCGGCAAGCTGCGTCCCCTTGGCGCTTGAGCCTGCAAGCACCACGGAAACGTTGTTTGGGACGCACTTTGTGACCCTGCCTATTGCCTCCATTGCAACAAGCTCGTGCCTTTTTTGCTCCTGCGGACTTGGAATAATTTTTGGCAGCACCGACTTTATTACTCCAAGTGCGGCTTTCCTGGCACGCAAGACCCCAGCTGCGGCTTTCCCGTGCCTCAAAACTCCTCCGGTTCTGGAAGCCCTCTTTTTACCATTGCCCTTACGGCTGACTTTTCCCATTTGTCCCCACGGCAAGACTATTGCAGGAGGTGGTTTAAATAGATTGGGGATTTGTTCGCAGGACTTATGGATTGAGCCTTGACTGCACCGACCTGTTCCGGCTTTCAAGCCCAAGCATCATCCGCCCCACCTGCTGCCTCATGTCAATGCAAAAAACATTTGAGCTTTGCACCTGAGGGTTTTGCGCGGGATTTTCTTTTTCTATTTGCCTGAAAAAAACCAGGTTTCCCCTGCTGCCAAAAACATGGCCTGATATGAAAGTTGCATCTGCAGGAAAACAGGGAAGTTTTGGATAATACCCAGTTGCGCAGAATGGCTCAAACGCACCTGTTAGAGCCTCAAGCGAGCCAAGTGAGTTTTTGAGCTTGAAAAGGAGTGCATCAAAGCGCATGCGCGCCTCCTGCTCATTGAAAGTCAGGCGCAGGTTTTTCTGCTTTTGCATGATGGATTTTTTTATGCCAAAGCGCACGGACAGCTCTGATTCGGATTCATATGCCTGGTCCGGGCCGAGGAATTTTGCAACCTCGGCGCCAAAATCCGCACCCTGCTCAATAAGCCTGTCCTTGAGCCTGTGTGTCTTTGTAAGGCCGCACTTGTGCAAATCGCAGCCAAACTGGGCAACATAAATAGAGTAGTGCTGCCTTTGCGCCTCCCTGTATTTTTCAGGGTAATCCGAAAAATCCCCAAACGTGTATGCATTCATTATGTCCTTTTGCCTGCACTGGGGGCACTGTGCCCTGCCCTCTGATGAATTTGGGCAGGGATGTCTTTCTTTTCCATCGTAATGGCCAATGCAGGCAACTGTCCTTGAAAAGCCAATTTTGAGGTTTCCAGCCAAAGGCAGGAGAAAGCTTTCAGTGCCAGAGCCTTGCTGCACCACTTCAAGTGCCGGGCTTGCCCTCCTGGAGTTTGCAGGAAGAAAACCTACTATGTGGCGTGGCATGAATAGAGGAGGGGAAAACCTGCTTAAATACAGTTCCAGGGGTGTTTTCCAGTTTGTCCAGACAAGAAGCTGCAAACTCTTAAATACAGGAAAATGCAACTAGTCTTGCCGTTGCCAGAGGTTTTGGCACGGCTAGCCAGAAAAGTTGCATTGAGCGCGGCACAGGCAGGAAAAGCATTTTTCAGGGGTGTTTTGGAAATGGAAGACTGGTACAACGAATTCATTGACGCCAAATACAAGCACAAAGCTAACGACATCAACGTCCTGTTTTCCTTTGAGTGCATGAAGGGCATAACTACAAAGGATGCAATTGGCAGGATTGCATCCGAGAGCTCAAGTGGAACATGGACAACCCTTACAAACACGCCGCGGCTGCTTCCAAAGACCAAGGCGTATGCCTACTGGCAGAGCAAAAACCTTGTGAAGATTGCCTATCCGCGACTAATATTTGAAGACGGCTCGGTGCCTGCCATGATGAGCGGGTTTGGAGGCAACATATTTGGCATGAAGGCAGTTGAGAACTTACGGCTTTTGGACGCCACGCTTCCACAGGACTATGTAAGGACATTTCGCGGCCCAAAATACGGTCCAGATGTCATAAGGAGGGTTTTCAAAAGGATGTCAGGCCCCATAACGGCCGTTGTTCCAAAGCCAAAGCTTGGCTACACGTCCCAGGAGCATGCAATGAAAGTCGGCTTGGCAGTCTACAGGGGCGGGATTGACTGCCTCAAAGACGACGAGAACCTGACTGACCAGAAATTCAACCGCTTTGAGGAAAGAGTAAAGTGGGTAGCAAAGGCGCGCGACATGGCAGAACGCGAAACCGGGGATGTCAAGGAAGCGTTTTTGAATGTGACGGCCCCTGACTTGAAAACCCTTGAAAAGCGCGTGAAGTTCGTGCACGGGCATGGCTTTAGATATTTCATGCTTGACATTGTGACAAGCGGCTTTACTGCGATGCAGACGGCAGTGGAGCTTGCCCACGACTATGACATGGCAATTCACGGGCATCGGGCAATGCACGCTGCATTTACGAAAAACCCGCGCCATGGCATCTCAATGCTCTACCTTGCAAAGCTCTCAAGGTTAATTGGAATTGACCAGCTTCACATTGGCACTGTCATAGGGAAGCTTGCAGGAGGCAAGAGCGAAGTCGTTGCAATGAAGGAAATGATAATGGAAAAGCACGTTGGGGAGATAAAAGGCCTGCGCATGCCGCAAAGCTGGGGCTCGACAAAACCCATGCTGCCTGTGTCCTCTGGAGGGCTTCACCCGGGGCTTGTGCCTGAAGTCCTTGATATTTACGGCACAACAGACATTGTGCTGCAGCTAGGCGGCGGGACGCAGGGCCACCCAATGGGCATTGAGGCTGGAGCAAAGGCCACAGTGCAGGCAATAGAGGCATACAAACAAGGCATTAGCCTTGAGGAGTATGCAAAGACGCACAAGGAACTTGCCTCCTCGCTGCGAAAATGGGGCCATGGGAAACCGATTTAAAACCTAGGAGCCAAAACCCATTCTATGAAATCCAAAAAATCAGAGAATTTTTCCGAGTGGTACACCGAGCTTGTCAAGGAAGCAAAGCTTGCCGACATTAGGTATAATGTCAAGGGGTTTGTCGTCTTTTTGCCCTGGTCAGTCATGTCAATGATGAGAATGTACAGGGTTTACGAGGCAGAGCTTGAGAAAACCGGCCACGTGCCTGCATGGTTTCCGGCAGTCATTCCTGAGCGTAACTTCCATGTCGAGGCAAAGCACGTTGAAGGATTCACACCCCAGGTTTTTTGGGTAAGCGAGGCAGGCGGCAACAAGCTTGAGGAGCGGCTTGCAATGAGGCCGACATCCGAAACCGCCATGTACCAAATGTACGCGCTTTGGGTGCAGGGAAAAGCCGACTTGCCCATAAAAATTTACCATTCCTCGCAAGTGTGGCGCTATGAGACAAAGGCGACAAGGCCATTTATACGCTCCCGAGAATTCCACTGGATAGAGGCGCACGATGCATTTGCAAGCGAGGCAGAAGCCAAAGCACAGGTAAGGGAGGACATGGAGATTGCGCAAAAGGCGATACATGAAAAGTTTTGCGTCCCATTCCTTTTTTTCAGAAGGCCGCAGTGGGACAAGTTTCCTGGTGCGGTTGACACGTTTGCCGCAGACACATTGATGCCGGACGGAAAGGTATTGCAATTGCCTTCAACGCACCTGTTGGGGCAGAACTTTGCAAAGGCCTTCAACATAACCTATACCGATGAGGCGGGAAAGCAGCAATTTGCATGGCAGACATGCTACGGCCCTGCGATTTCAAGGATTTATGCGGCAGTGATTTCAGTGAATGGAGATGACAAGGGGCTTGTCTTGCCCTCCTGCCTTGCCACCCTTACCTGCGTGATTGTGCCCATTGTCAAAAAAGAAACAGAAAAACAGGTGCTTGAGGCGTGCGCAAAAGTGAGAAAAATTCTGGAAGGGGCTGGAATAAAATGCAGGCTTGACGACTCTGCAAACTCCCCCGGCTTCAAGTACAACGAATGGGAGCTAAAGGGTGTGCCGGTTCGCATAGAAGTTGGCGCAAGGGAGGCACAAGAGGAAACAGTAACGATTGCAATGCGCGATATTGCAAGCCCGAAGGAAAAGAAGACCGTGAAGGTTGGAGAGCTTGTTGGCACGGTTGGCAAGCTGCTCTTGGATTTTGATGCTAGGATTTTCAAAAAATCCGATGAACAATTCAAGGGCAAGATTCATGATGCAAAGGATTTGAAGCAGCTTGAAGGCGCACTTGGGAAAGGCGGCTTTGCACGCATTGCATTCTGCTCAATGGAGATGGATGGAAAGAATTGCGCCGACGAACTGAAGGCAAAAACAACCGGAGATGTGCGCGGCACGATTTTTGGCGGCGATTTTGAAAAGAAGGAAAAACCTGATGCCAAGACCGGTACATCGTGCATAGTTTGTGGGAAGGCAGCCAAAGAAGTTGTGTATGCGGCAAGACAGTACTAGACAGGGGAGTTTTTAGATTGAAGAAAGAGCCGCTGCAGTAAGAACTTACATGCTGGCAAGCTTGGAAAGAAGAGATTTATCTTTTTTTAGGTTCCTCTGGAGGATTTCAAGGACCTTCTTATCAGTGGCGTAAACTATCTTTCCTGATTTTTTTTCAGAGTTTAGGGCTTTTTCCATTTTTTGGCT
>VGKX01000053.1 GCA_016866895.1 Candidatus Parvarchaeota archaeon | reverse complement strand
CATCTTGCTGCGATAAACGGCACAAAATATTTCTATGAAATGCCAAAGCAGGTGCTCAAAGTCAACATGCAAGGCACAATAAACGTGATTGAGGCACTTGAGAAAAGCTCTGTGAAAAAGTTTGTCTATTTCTCATCCTCTGAAATCTACGGCAAGCCAGAGCAGTTTCCTACCGACGAGTCCCACAGGCTGATTGTTGACGACCCGAAAAACCCGCGCTGGACCTATTCTGCAAGCAAGATAATGGGGGAGATTTACACAAACACGCACTGCAAGAGCCTTGGGATTGACTATGCCATAATCAGGCCGCACAATTTCTACGGTCCCAGGATGGGCAATGAGCACGTTATACCCGAGTTCATCAGAAGGATTGTGAAAAACGAGGAATTCACGATACAGGGGGACGGAAGCCAGAGGCGAAGCTTCTGCTACATAGGCGATGCGATAGAGGCGGTTGTCCAGGCGGGTGCAAGAAAGACAAATGGCGAGGCGTTCAACATAGGAAACGACACTGAGGAGTACACGATTCTTGAGGTTGCAAACCTGGTCGCCAAAGCGGCAGGCGTGAAAATCAGCCCGAAGTTCGTCGAGCTTCCCAAAGGCGGCACGACAAGAAGAAAGCCCAGCATTGAAAAGGCACGAAAGCTACTTGGCTACAACCCAAAAGTTGGGCTTGAGGAGGGAATCGGCCTGACATATGCCTGGTACAAAGACGACTTGAAGGGAAGATAAATGGAAATCCGGGAAGTTCTCATAACCGGCTCATCCGGCCTTATAGGAAGTTGCCTTGCAGGGCTGCTTGCAAGCAAGGGAATGGTTGTAAACGCCCAGACAAGGGGCGGCAAAAAGGCACAGGAGAGGATTTGCTGGTGGGCAAAAAAATACAGTGGCAGCACTTGCGAAGAAAATTTGCGCATTATTGAGGCTGACATATGGGACGCCGGGGCATATGCAAGTGCGATAAAAAGCTCTGATGCAGTATTTCATCTTGCAGGAAGGGTCAATGTGCAGCAGGCACTTTCTGACCCGCTTGAGTCGCACAAGGCAAATGTCGAGGCGACTATTTGCCTGCTTGAGGTATTGAAAAAATCCGGGTTTGGAAAGAAGCTTGTTTTTTGCTCTACGGCAAATGTTTACGGAAAGCCGCTTTATCTTCCCGTTGATGAGTTGCACCCGCTATTTCCCCAGGAGCCCTATGCGGCATCAAAGGCCGCCGCCGAGATGTACTGCACAGCCTACTCAAAATCCTGCGGCTTTGGGCTTGCAACTGCAAGGGCGTCACATGTCTATGGCCCCTGGCAGGATGGAACGCAGCTCATCCCCAAAATCGCAAAAAAGGTTTTGGGCGGGCAGGAAGTTATCCTGACAAAGGGCAGCAGTGTCAGGGAATTTTTGTATGTCGAGGATGCGGCAAGCGGGCTTGAGGCTGCGGCAAGGTTCGGCAGCGGCGTTTACAACCTAAGCACCGGAAAGCAAACTGAAATAAACAAGCTCATAGGGGAAATGATCCAAAAGCTTAAGCCCGGATACGGGAACATGAAGATTGTGGATTCATTCAGGTCAGATGACTTTGAAAAGCTCCAGATTGACTGCGGCAAGGCGCGCCGCGAGCTTGGGTGGAAAGCAGAATATGAAATAGGGCAGGGGCTTGAAAAAACGCTTGGGTGGATTTTGGGGCAAGAAGGATAATTTGGCAGGCCCGCTTAAGGCATTGAGATTGCAGAAGATTACAAAACAATATTGCAGGTGTTGGATTTATGGAAAACGAAATAATGGGGCAAATCAGGGAGCTTGTGAAAAAGTATTATGGCATTGACGGATTTGGGGAGAACGTTGGTTTTGAGGGCAGGAAATCCAAAATACCGCTCAACGTGCCAACATATGATGTTGATGAAATCATGGAGGCTGTTGACTGCCTGCTTTCCACCCGCGTGACAATGGGGCAAAAGACATACCAGTTCGAGCGGCTTTTTGCAAGCTTCATCGGGACAAAATATTCCACAATGGTCAACTCTGGCTCCTCTGCAAACCTTGTGGCCCTCTCAATACTTAGCAACAGGGCGACACGGGGGCGCATAAAGCCGGGAGATGAAATCATAACGCCTGCAGTAACCTGGTCCACAACAGTCTCGCCAATACATAACATTGGCGCGGTCCCAGTCCTTGTGGATATTGACATGGAGTCATACACCATTGACATTGACCAGATAAGAAAGAACATCACGCCAAAAACAAAGGCGATAATGCCCGTGCACTTGCTTGGCAACCCGGCCGACATGAAGCAGATAATGGAGATTGCGCAGCAGCACGGGCTGTTTGTAGTTGAGGACACGTGCGAGTCGCACGGTGCCGTTTTGGATGGAAAAAAGGCGGGAAGCTTTGGCGACATCTCAACTTTCAGCTTCTTTTTTTCCCACCACATAAGCACAATAGAAGGCGGAATGCTGCTGACAAACAACCACGAGTACTCGGAGCTTTCAAAGGCGCTTAGGGCGCACGGCTGGACTCGGGAGATGGCGGACAGGAAGCCCTATCTTGACAAAAACCCGGGCATAGACCCACGGTTCCTTTTTGTTAATTATGGGTACAACCTGAGGCCGACTGATTTGCAGGGCGGGTTTGGCATCAGGCAGATGGAAAAGATTGAACGGCTATTGGAGGCGCGCAGGCTCAACGCAAATTACTGGTGCGAGAACCTGGAGAAGTATTCAGACAGCCTGATGATAACCAGGCAGAGGCCCGGGACATTGCACTCCTGGTACGGCTTTCCGATAACCGTCAGGGAAAGCGCTAAATTCAGGCGGGAGCAGCTTACGGCGTTTCTGGAGAAAAAGGGCATAGAGACAAGGCCGCTTATGTCTGGGAACATTGCAGACCAGCCCATGATGGGCATGATGGACTACAGGAAAGGGTCGCTTGAAAATGCGCAAAGAATAATGAAAAACTCGTTTTTCTTTGGCAACCACCACTGGGTGAAGGAAAAGGAGAGGCAGTATGTTGTCGAATGCTTTGATGAATTTTTCAAAAGCATTGGGAAGGCCTGAGGCGGCGTGTGCTTGATTTGGCATCGCGTCAGGCTGGTAGAGAGGCTGGTGGCTGTGCGCACAAGCCTTTCAAACTGACAAAAGTGTTTTTGCATGAAATTTGACGACTTGGGGCTTGCAACTGTCCTGATTGTGTTCCTTCTGGCATTTGCGGCAAGGTTGCCTTTTTCAGAAAGGAACTATTTTTCAGACGAATCTTACTGGCCGCAGGTTGCCGACAGGTTTGCCCAGGGAACTATGCAGGCAGGAGACTTTTTGCACCCCCCCATCCCCTACGTAATCTACGGGGGGGCAAGAGCGCTTGGGCTTGAGAACTTACGGCTTGTGCCAATGCTTTTTGGCTCTCTTGCTGCAGCCTGGATTTTTTACATGCTCCGCAAAGAAGTTTCAGGCAAGGCTGCATGGCTGGGGTTTTTTGCCCTGTGCGCCTCAAATTATTACATAATGCAAAACACGCTTGTTGACACGGACGGCTCGATAATGAGCTTTTTTCTTGTGGGGGTTGCGTATTATTTCAATGAGCTTGGAAAGGTTTGGAGCTTACAGCAAGGGCAAAAACATGCCGTCAGGCATACTGCATTTTCATTGCCTGCACTTGGCTTTGTTGTTTTTTTCGCCCTTGGAGTCCTGACGAAAATACAGTTTTTGGGCTTTGGGCTGCCTGCAATAATCCTAGCCTGGCTCCATAGTAGGGAATTTAAAGACTTGAGATATGTTGCGTGCATTGCCGGTTTGCTTGTTGCGGCAGCCATCTTTGCCTGGCTTGCCTGGTTTATATTTAGCAGTGCCATGGGTGTTGACACGGCAACTTCGCCCATAGGAAGAATATTTGGCCTTGCAGGGCTTGCGCAGCGCACGCCAATCTACAAGCTTGCCTGGCTTGCAAGAATTGCGGTAAGGGTAGGGCCTGCAATTCCGCTTATTTTCGCCATTGCATTTCTAGGCAGGCACAAGTTTGGGATGGTTGGAAGCCTGGCGTTATTTGCAATCTCAAATGCCGCCATTTTTATTCTTTCCGACCTTGGCGACCAGGCAAGGTATTTTGCAAGCGTTCTTCCGCTTCTTGCAGCAGGCATCGGCCAGATTGGAGCGGGATTTGACCTGAGGCTTGGCAAAAAAGAGGCGCTGATTATTGCGGCCCTTTGCGCATGCCTTATGGGACTTGTTGTTGCAAGCGGCCTGAGCGACTTGAACCCCCTGCCCTATCCGGCCGTTTTTGCCTATTGCGCACTTGCCGCGTGGGCTGTTCTCAAAAAGCTTGGGACTGCAAAGGCATTTGCATTTCTTTATGCAGCCATGGTTTGCTATTCGCTAGTTTTCCTTGCCTTTGGCCTTAACTATGACCAGCTTCGCTCGCAGGCAATGTGGCATGCCATTGAATTTGCAAAAAACACCGGGGCTTTCAGTTTTGCCACAGTAAACGAAGCCTCCCTGCACTACTATTTAAAAGAACCCGGATATAAGTACACTGGCGACTGGACTGACAAGTCAAGGCGGCTTGAGAAGGTGGATTATGTGTTTGATTTCAGGCTTGCGCCAACAAACCTTCCAAGCCAGATTGCGGCGCTGTTCCAGCGGTTTGGGGCAGATGAGTTTATTGCGAATGCCGGCTGCACACTGCAGGAGAAACATGAGAAAAATGGCGTGCTGCTTTTGGGAATCTACAAGTGCAAGTGAGATGGAATGGTGCTGTGGTTCAAATGAATCTTGAGATTTTTTTCCTGACATATAACGAAGGGGAAAGCATAGTCAAAGTCCTTGAAAACGCCAAGCGGCATGTCGAGACAAGGAAGCTTGATGCAAAAATCACGGTAATTGACAACGCAAGCACCGACAACACGCGCGAGTTTGCCAAAAAGGTGGCTGGAGTCGGATTGATAGCACATGAAAAGAACATGGGCTATGCCTACTCGGTGAAAGAGGCACTTGAGGTTTCAAAGGCGGGCGTAATTGCAGTGATTGACGGGGACGGGCAAAACGAAGTGAGGGACCTGGACGGGGCGCTAAGGCTTGTCGGCCAGGGGTTTGACGTGATAATAGGCAGCAGGATTGTGAGGATGGACCCGTGGCACAGAAACCTGCTTTCAGTCGGCCACAACATAATTTTCAGGATGCTTTTTGACACAAGGCTTGATGACATTGACTGCGGGTTCAAGGTTTTCACTTCAACTGCTGCAAAAAAAATCAGGATTGAGTACACTGACCTGATTGTCGGGCCGGAACTTGTCGTGAGAAGCATGGAGCAGGGACTGAAAGTCACGCAAGTCAAAGTCACCCACTACAAGCGAGAAAAAGGTTCCAGCATGTTTGGGGTCGGCAAGCTGCTTGCAATAATCCCGAAAATACTTTTTAGGTATCTTGTTTTAAGGCTCAGGTTCAAAAAGGCAAAAAGCCCGGCATAGGGCTGCAAGATTGGGAAGTTGTTGGCATGGTAAGCGACATTGCAAGAAAGCTCTTGATGACCGAGTACCTCGGGCAGGGGGGATTGGGGGCGCTGAGAAGGCTTTGGCTGGAAAGCCGGCTGCTGCTAAGCGGCGCAAGAGTAGTGAGGGGGAAGGATTGCATCTGGATTGAGAAGGGTAGCGGAAAGAGTTGCAGGCGGCTGAAGATAAAGGGAGACTCAAGTGTGACGACAATTGCAAAAACCGTTGGCCTGTTTGAAAGCATTATGCAGATGGTTGGTGGCAGGCAGGGAAATGAGGTTGACCTGACAGGCGATGTTGAAATTGATTTTCTTGGCTGCAGGATTGCAACAGACTTTTGGAGTCTGCTTGAGATTGAAAGCGCCCTTATGCAATATAACAAGTTCTATAAACTGCGCGAGGGAGACATTGTATTTGATTGCGGGGGGTTTCATGGCATGTATAGCATCTACGCGTCAAAACAGGTTGGAAGCTCTGGCAAGGTCTACTGCTTTGAGCCAGATTCGCAGTCCCTGAAAGTCATTGAAAAAAACATCAATGGGAACGGAATAACCAATGTCAAGGTCGTAAAAAAAGGCATCTGGGACAAGACTGCAAAGCTGCCCTGGTCAAATACCATAATCAGCTCCATAGACCCAAATGCAGCCACGCTGGGTGGGACTGGTGGGGGGCAGGGTGCTTCAGCCAATACAGCCGAAGGTTATATTGATGTTGTTTCAATACCGGAGTTTTGCCTGCAGGAGGGCATAGAAAAAATAGACTTTATCAAGATGGACATTGAAGGCGCCGAAATTGAGGTGCTGCAAAGCCTGGCTGATTATTTGAGGCAGCACAAGGTTAATCTTGCAATAGCAAGCTATCACATCAGGGACGGGGCCAAGACAAGCAATGCCATAGAAAAAATGATGCGCCCAATGCCCTACAGGGCAATTACGGCAAATCTGCAGCACAGGACAACTTATCTTATTCCACTTTAGTTATTAGTGGGAATTAATCAGTCCAGCATCTCGTAGATTTTTACCGAAGCATCATCGGTCTTGTAGACAAGCTTGAAGCCAGGCAAATCCTCCGTGAACATTGCATTGTAAAGGTTTGTGTCATAGAATTTGCCCTTGCGGTCGTCCCAGCCCCAAACCGCAGTTCCGTTTGGCCCAGGCCAGATTTTCTCCTTGTTGTAATAGGAAGTTATGACAAAATAGGCGCCACGCTGCTCGGCAGGCTTCAGGGTTGCCTTGTTCAAAACAAGGTTTCCATTCTCGTCTTTTCTGTCAAGATAATAGGATGCGATTGGAAGCTGCTGCCCGTTTGCAAGTTTGCCTGTGCTAAGGCAGTATTGGGGCTTGAGTGTATAGGTGACCTGGCCTGAGTACTGGTCTGCAGCCCGGCTTGCAGTTGAGCCAACAATTCCCTGAAGCCTCTGCGACTCTGAAACCGTGCACCCCTGCCTTGAAGCCTCGTCTGCAGGCACG
>VGKX01000052.1 GCA_016866895.1 Candidatus Parvarchaeota archaeon | reverse complement strand
TTGTGGTAGTAGCCTCGCTTCAAGTCATCCTCCTTGTCGTAAAACTCCCGCGTGTGGTCCATAACCCAAAACGGGGTAACTTGTGTTTTTGAAAGCTGCGCCTCGAAGTCCCCGCCTAGCTTGGTTTTCCACTCCTTTGACTCAAACACCGGAAACGGCGATTCTGGCACAACAAGTTCTCTTCCAAGAATTGCAAGCTCCCCTTTGCGCTCCTCTGCAATTTTTGATAGTGTATCCTTTACCATTTCCTCAGTTAGCCGCATGAACTCCGTTTTTGTTGCCCCCCTCATTTCAATGTCAAGCTGAGTAAACTCAATTAAATACCTGCCAAGGGGCCCGCATTCAGGCTTTTCAAGCCTCACGTTTGGCGAGAGGATGAAGATTTTGGAGAGGTGCGGCGAGCTGACGGCAATCTGCTTGTGCAGAATCATGCTTTTGGTAAGCTGCAGTTGCTGGCCGCAGTAGTCTATGCTTGCATCATAAACCGAATGGCAAAGCGGGTCTGTGATTGGAGAGAGCATGACTGGCATCAGCTGCACAAAACCTTTCTTGTAGAGAAAATCTAGCATGGAATTTACGGCCGTTGTCTGGATTGCAAGAACCGCCGCGGTTTTTCTTGAGTGAAGCCTCTCTACTGTTTTTTTTAGCCTGCCTTCTTCTTGCGAGCCTAATTTCCCGTCACTGCTGCTTCCCTTTTGCATTTCTATCACCTGCAATATCCGCTGCTTGGCAAATATTTAAAATTATTTCCTGAAAAATTGAAAAAATTACAAAAAACAACAGATTAATAAGCTTTATATGGAAAATATTTCCATAATAATTGTTTTTTCGAGAGCTGGAGCGCGATACTTAAGATTTTTGGGGTGGAATGGGCATGGAAACTGGAGAAAAGCTAAAAATTGATGGGAAGGACTTGGAGATACTTGCCTTGCTTGAGGCAGACTGCTCCAGGACAAAAAAGCAGATTGCAAAGAAACTTGCCGTGCCCCTAACGACAGTGCACAACAGGATTGCAAAACTTGAGAATAGCGGGGTAATAGCAGGCTACAAGGCAAGGATTGACAAAAGGAAGCTTGGGTTTGGTGTCGGGGCAATTGTCAGCATTACTGTGAATTATATCACTAAGGATTATTCGCAGGAGCAGACTGCAAGCAAAATCATGCAGCTTGACGGAGTGGAATTTGTCGCAATAGTGACTGGGACAACGGACTTGATTGCAAAAGTCACGGCGCGTGATACTGACGGCCTCAACAGCTTTCTTACCCACCAGCTGCGAAAGATACCAGGAATCGACAAGACGACGACACTTGTTGTGCTCAAAGAGTATGGGTGAAGATTGTGCTAAAGAAGTATGTGTGAATGATAAAGTAGAAGAATTTACGGCCAACAAGTATACACGAGGGCAAATTTTAACAGCCACTGGAAAGCTAGCCTAGGAAGATTTTAATATTCGGAAGAACAAGTTATGACGGGGAGAACATGTTAGAAGAAGCAAAACCGTTTATAAAGTGGGCTGGGGGCAAACGGCAGCTGTTAGATGAACTAACACGTGACCTGCCTAATTTTGAAGATTACCACGAGCCGTTTTTGGGCGGCGGAGCTATGTTCTTTAGGCTAGAGGCTATGAACAAGATAAAACTAGCCTTCTTAAGCGATTCCAACAATGAACTAGTCAACGCATACTGGGCTATAAAGAATAAAGTCTTTGACCTTATGGCTGAGCTTTCGAAATCTCATTATACAAATGATGTGACAGCTTATTACAATATCAGGTCAACAAACCCGAATTCAAAGTTAGAAAGAGCTGCGAGATTTATTTACTTGAACAAAACTGCTTTTAATGGGCTTTATCGAGTAAATTTGAAGGGTGGTTTTAATGTGCCTTTTGGCAAATATGAAAGCCCAAAGATTCTTGACAGCGAGAACCTTCTCCTTGTCCATAGAGCATTACAAAAAGACAACCTCCATTGTGGTGACTTTTCAGTTGTCCTGAAGAACTCCAAAAGAGGCGATCTTGTCTACCTTGATCCTCCGTATTTCCCTATTTCCGAAACCTCAAATTTCACAGGCTATACCAAAGACAGTTTCACGATTAAAGATCAGGAAAGACTTTTGCAGATATTCAAGAAACTTGATTCAAAAGGCTGCTATGTGATGCTGAGCAATTCGTACAACGACTTTACAGCTGATCTTTATGCTGAATTTGAGCCAGAGATAGTTCATGCAAATAGGATGATTAATTGCAAAGGAGACAGGCGCGGCAAGATAAATGAGCTAATCGTCAGGAATTGGGAGCCCAAGGTAGTCCAAAGAAAGCTCGTTGAAGAAATAGTCGCAACCAACTGACTTGATGTAAGAAAGCACGTCCGTGTATTCTGGCTTCTTGAACCAGTCATTCAGCACATAAACATATTTTACTTTCAAACCTATTGGCTCGACTAACTTTTTATACTGCTTGAGCTTGAAGTCGCAGGTCTGGAGCTTCTCGTCAACTGAACCTGCAACGGTCTGGAACTTGATTTCGACAATGTAAAGTGTCTTATTCACCAACACTAGGACCGCGTCATCCGGAAGAAGCCTCTTGGAAATCAGCCTTTCGTAATTAACACCCATAGGTGCAAGAAGCCCGGTGTAAAGCTTGTTCTTCTTGTAAAGGCGGGCTATTTCCTTGCCTTTGAAGAGAATGGCGTCCCCTTCAACTTTGTAGTCCTTGAGTTTGGAAATCACTGTAGCAAAATCTGTCCTTTTCTCAAAATGAAGCCCATGAAGTGTCGTCTTGCTGCCGCCCTTGCCACCGCGAATCATGAGATAGCTTTAAACCCCAAGTAATTTATGGGCTTTGATGCTGGGCTCAGACATTGCCCTTGTGCCCCATTA
This sequence comes from Candidatus Parvarchaeota archaeon, assembly GCA_016866895.1. Taxonomy (NCBI): domain Archaea; kingdom Nanobdellati; phylum Candidatus Parvarchaeota; species Candidatus Parvarchaeota archaeon. The sequence continues at coordinate 4,112 of VGKX01000052.1, read as the reverse complement.
GGATTTTGTCGCAGTAAGAACCGTAATGGTTGACATAGTTTTTCAGCCTTGCAACTTCAACAAAGCCAAGAGACCTGTAGAAATTTGCCGCGATTTTGTTTCCTTCTTCATATTCTATCCAGAGATTTTTTGCCTTGAGTGTTTTTCTTGCTTGAGCCATTGCCGATTGGAGCAGCATTCTGCCTGCCCCCTTCCCGCGATACTTCCGTAAAATGCCTATTCCAAAGTGCACATTATGGGATTCGTTGTATATTCTCTTTCTTGCCTCAGCTCCCCCTACGTATGTACCATTGTCAAACAAAGCCACAAAAATCATTTCTTTGGAATCAAGGGCAGACGCCACTGATTTTTGCCATTTTCTCTCTTTGGCAAGAGACTGTCTCTTGTTCACAGCCACAAAAGCCTTTTCTTCTACAAGCGAGTTTATTACTTGCCTCAGCTGGCCTGTCTTGATTTTCATGAAGCGCCTGCCTGATTTGATGACCTCGATTTTGAGCATTAAGGAAGTTCGGAGGCATTGTTTATAAAACAAGGGAACCAGGTTTGCAATACTCCTCATTGCAGCCGTTTCCGTTGCTTGTGAAAATTAAAGGGGGTGAAAGCCTCAGGGGGAGCATCTGAAATGCTCAGTTCCCCATATGGCAATGGGCTTGATTGCGCTGCGCGCAATAATCCCGAAAAATTCTTGTGAATTTTTGGGCCGAGGGAGATTTGAACTCCCGACCTTTCGATTGCTAAAAAACTCTTTTAAAGCCTTCTTTCTTTTTGGTGAAGTTTTTTCTTTCCTTGGAAGAAAGAAAAAGTTTCTATCAGTCGAACGCTCCAACCAGGCTAAGCTATCGGCCCATTAGGCTAACTTTTTGGCAAAAGAGATTTAAAAAGAGTTTGGGGCTGGATGGCTGCAATCAGAAGGCCCATTGGAATGGCCCATAACTTAAGTAGGGCATTCGGGCATGCGATGGATGCCGGAAATTGTTTATTGTCTTCGCCTTTTGTTTTTCTTTGGCTTTCGGTTCCGTCTGGCTTGGATTGCAGGTTCCACAGTTTTATTCTTGCCAAAATAGTTGAAATAAACAAATAATACAATGGCAGTTAAAACTGCAAGGGTTATTACCTGCTGACCTGAGTTGCTTGAGTCAAAGCCAAAAAGCTGATTGGCAGTATTGGCCAAACCGTCTGTTGCGCCGCCGCCAGAACCACTCCCGGCATCCGGAGATGTGCCAACATTAAAGTAGTTATAGCCCGAAGTGTATGGGGAGTTGGAGTTGGCGTAACATTTAACGTTCCAGCGATAGTCCCCATATGGGATGCCAGATATCTGAAACGAATCGATTGATCCTGGTAGTGGACGCCTTTCTTTCATGAACTTAGACTGGCTGCCCCATCCGCCAGTTGAATCTTTTCCAAAAACCTCGATTTTGCACCCTCCACGAAGATACATACCCACATGATAACTGAAGGTAACTGTATTTGAGCTTATGATTTTATTGTTTTCAGGTGCAAGCAAAGTCACATTTGCAGGCGCAGTAAAATGCCTGTACCCTGTGGTGTTGAATGCGCCATTAACCTGACTGCATTTGACTTTCCACCTATATTGGCCAGGCTCAAACAATCTTTGATACACGCCAAGTGAGTTAGGCGGGATATTCTGGACATCGTTGGCATATGGTTGCCAGCGTGTTGAATTATTGACTTCAATGCCAAGGTCGCAAGATCCCGGGATTTGGGTGCTGTTGTAAGAATAGCTGAAACCAACACGCTGTGATGGGCTTTTGAAATTGTCTTCAGGGGTTTGCTGGCGCACCTGTGGAGTTTCTGTGCCTATTCCAAAATAATTGTATCCTGTATCCAGATACTCCAGATTATAATAATTTCCACAATTGACAGCCCATGCATAATACCCTGATTCTGAAATACTTTTTCTGATAGTGGGCGGTGAGGGTTGTTTCATCTCAGAGTAATATACTGACCATGTGTTTGGAGCAGCGTATTTCTTCACCAAAATATTGCACCAGTCAAATCTTCCCGTATTATGCTTATAGACAACCTCCGTCGGACTTGCTGTTGGATGGATGTTTATATCGGGATTTAAGAAGTATGGAGGAACTTCAATATTCCTTGAGCCTGTTTCTGCGAAAAATGAGTTTGAGTCGCATATCACATTCCATTTGTAGAAACCGACTTTGGGGAGGCTGATTTCGGATACTGCAGTACGGTCCGATTGTGCAGCGAATTGAGGATAGGTTTTGAAGACCTCCCAGTCGCCAATATCATTTTTCTTGTACAATAATACATTGCATGTTCCATCCGACTTTGAAGACGACTTATAAGAAACCTTAATAGGAACTTTTAATGTTGTTGCATTGAAATTGTCATCCGGGCTAACATGCGCAACACCGACTGATTTTGGTATGGCTTGCGCATTTACTTTAAAGCTGCCTGCGTTTATTGATTTGGAATAGTACGTACCTGTTGTTCTGCGATAACCAAGGCAGTAAACAAACCAATTGTACTTGCCTGTTTCTAAAGTCATTGGGAATGACAATACCCTGCCGCTTTCTATGTTATTAGCACCAGAAAACCCAACAAATTCCCAGAAAACACCGCCCCTATCTCGACTAACGCTGACTGCGCAATAATCCGACGGCCCTGCATCAGAAGAAGTGAACTTGAAGGAGAATGCAATTTCAGAAGGTGATGAACTTGTCACAGTGTTTGGGGGAGGGCTAATTGGCGTCAGTTCAATGCTAAAACCACTTAAAGTTGATTGGCTCCCGGCCACAATAAATCTTAAATAAGGAGATTTGGTCTCTTGATTGCTATACGAATTGCACTTGATATAATATCTGTAAGTGCCTTCTTCAAGCACAGTATTAAATCCGGAGATTATTTTTCCATTCATTCCATACATGCGTGCCCGTGATACCTCCGACCAGGCATTGGCGCGTAATTTCTCAATATGGAGCGAACAGTATAAGGCTTCCTTTGTCGGAGTTGAGGTTACATACGCAGAATATGATATCATGACTTCATTGGAGATATAAACAGTGCTGTTGTTATTTGGATACTGCGGGGATATGGCGATTGCAGAGTGCGAATAGCCAAATGCAAGAAGCAGAAAAAACAATGAAAATAAAAGTAACTTACCCGTGTTGCAAAAGGCTAGCTTCATTTCACACCACCCCAAAACTTTTTATTAAACGCATCGCTTTGATCTTAGATATGAGAATATAATAAGGTATTTGCAATAGGACTTGAAAGCACTAATGCGAGTCTGGCAGTTTGTTTCACTAATATGTTTTACCGAAACTACGGATATGTGCCTCAAGCCATACGCCATATCCAACAGTAATATGGAACAGGAAGGAGGCAGACCCTTGAGGAATTTCGCACTAGTGTCACGATTCTTTGCCTTACTGCCTCACGCTGATAGCTACTTTTTCCTCGTTTACAATGGAGGACTGCACGAGGCTTTTTTTTAGGGATAGGGAATCGGCATATGCTGCCTGGAGCGACGAGTACCGCAGAAGCTCGTCAGGGGAGAGAAGGCGCACCTGCCGCTCTGCGTTGAGAAGCTGGATTTTTTGCGAAAGCTCTGAAAGCTTTTTCTGGTTCTCCGAAAACTGGGCAAGCTTTTCGCCTGAAAGCCATACTTTTTTCCCCTCAACAACGGTAAATTCCCCTGCCTGCTGCCCCTGCGCCATGGCAGGCTTGAGCATGCCGCCTTCAATTGAGGATTTTTTGCCAAGCCTTGAGAGCAAGGCAAGAAGGTTGTGCTGCTTTTCTATGCCAAGGAATGAAACGTCAATGTCGCCGCCCCCCGTGCCTTCAAGATAGGCCTTGATTGACTCGGCATCTGCAAAAGGCATGGAGTTTAGAAGAATGGTGAGCCTGCAGATTTCGTCGCGAAGCTCGAAATTCGCCCGCGTTATTTCAGAGCGGCACTTTAGAAGCTCGTAAAGTTCGCCTGACTTGCTTGAAATTGCCTGGTCGATTTGCTCAATGCCATGCCCGCCAATCTGCTCGTTTAGGGCATTTAACTCGGCTGCCCTAGGCACAATTGTCACAAGGTCGACTTTGGAAAGCTTGGACTTTATCGGCGCAAGCTTTGC
>VGKX01000051.1 GCA_016866895.1 Candidatus Parvarchaeota archaeon | reverse complement strand
TTGGACCTTGTTGCAACACCCAGCTATTGCCATCAAAATAGGTGCAGTTGACATACCAGTTGTATCCAGTTCCATAGTTATAAATTCCTGAATAGGAGCCAGAGAATTGTGGTGGGGGGGCAAACTCAAAGTTAGCTTTTGCGATCCTACCGGAATCCCTAAGCCCGCAGTATACATTTCCGTTTGTAGCCCCGGTAAAGTTTCCGGAAAAATTGAACCTGACAGTTTGGCCATTTAAGTTTTCGTTGTTCTCAGGAAAGTTGTTTTGAATGCGCCACGTGTCAGAGCCTGAAGATAGGTTATATCCTACAATCCTTGATTCGCTTGTTCCAGTTGAACCGTCTGAAAGATTGCATGCCACGGCCCATTTGTATAACCCGTTTGGCACAGACACATAGGTGAATAGCCTGAAAGGAGTTGTCCCCGAATGAGTATATTGTATTGTTGAGCCAGTACCCATTTTGGTCAGGTTAGATATACACGTTATTGCAGAGCCAGCAACGCTGGAATTCGCAATATAGTTTAATGCGGTGGGGAAATAATAGCTTGCTTTGAACATTGAAAAGTTTTCAGGAAAGACAAGTGCGACTTTTACATCAGCAGCTGGGGGGTTTAACTGCTGTACAGTGAATGTACTGGTTTGACTTGTCCCGGTTGGAGGCGAAGCTCCAGGCATTATGCAAGTAACGCGCCATGTGTGGCTGCCTGCCGTATAGGTTGAGATGAAATTTCTAATTGTTCCAAATGCCAAGTTTGGATAGAAGTCTTTTTGGACTCCGTCAACAAATGTCGTGCAGTTGACAGGCTGTTTCAACGTGGAGGCTGCGGAATATTTAAGTTCAACATTCTGAGAAGTGAAAGAAGTTCCATTTTGGGGTGAGAGGAGGGAAATGTTGATCTTTTGAAAATTTACTGTCCGTGGGTCGCTAAACGTAAATGATGTGTCGTTTGTCACTCTGCAGCCAACATATATTGCTTTTGTACCTTCCGATGTAGTGAAATAAACGGTTGCCTGCATTCCGCTTCTGACTGCATAAGTGCTCTCAAGTTGGTCGCCAACATACGTATTGCAGGTAAGCGGGTTGCCGTTGCTTGATGATGCCGAGAATGTCATAAAGGAATCTGCTGCATTCATTGTGCTTCCTTCCGGAGGATATAGGATGCTGGCACTGACCGAAGCCTGCCCCGGGGCATAGACCGAGAAGTAGCGATAGGCGCCAGGCTGGCGAACCCATTTTTCCCCGTCATAATACGAACAGTTAACAAGCCATCTGTATGAAGCCCCGTCTTCATAATTGAATATTTTAGAATAATAAAATGGTTGTAGCTTTACTGTAGTTTCTGAAGTTACAACTTGAAAATAGTATCCTGATTGGAATTTTAGAACATTCAACACGCAAATGCTCGGGTTTTGGGAAGAAGTAAAGTTTGCCATATAGGTTAGGGCGACACTCAAATTATTTACTGAAGTGTTGTTCAGAGGCTCCAAATAGACAATGCCGTTTTCGTTATTGCCCATGGTCGCATTTGCAACAAGGTACCTCACTTCGCTTTGGGCACTTTCGTTTCCACTGGTGCAGTTTACCTGCCACATGTAATAGCCATTGGAAAGTTCAATGATGCCACCCCAGTTCCAGGTATTAGCCTGAGAATTCGAGTAAACTAATTGTCCGTCTGGTTTTGAAACTTTGAACAGGCATGAAGAATTCGAAGAGACCGCATAGGAGAACCATATTTTATCATTGCCGCTAAAAGTATTGTTTAAAGGCGCGTACAAGTATAGTGAAAGGGCATGGGAGCTTTGAACAAAGACAAGTGCTACAAAAACAGCTAAAGCTAGGGTTGAAAGATTTGTTCTCACAAAATCACCTCAAAAATACAGACAGGCATTGTACCAGAATTGGTTAATGGAGATGTATAAATATTGTGGTTGAATGGTGTTGTGCATAATTGGCCAAGTTGATTGGATAATTATGCTGGCTAATTATACTGGCGCTGGTTTTGGTAAAAAAAGGCAAAGAATGAAAGAATTATATTTGTTGCACGGCAAATTAAAGCCATGGGTGCTTCAACGCAGATAAAAAAAGTGACAGGGTTTGTAATTTCCGAGGAAGAAGTCCAGGGCACAAAGGTAAAGGTAATCAGGCCTGCAAAAGCAATTTTGAAAAAAACCATCCTGGAAGGCAAAGAAGTCCTACTTGTCAGAGATAAAAAGAAATCAAGGCGGATAAAAAGCAGGCCCGACATTGTTGTGACAGACAAAAGGCCGCAAAGAAAAATTACTGTGAATAAAGAAAAAAAGGGAGGGCAGGAAGGCAAGAAGAAGGATGAAAAGGAGCTTGAGTCCAAAAGCAGCGTTGGATTTAGGAAGGTGACAAAACAGGGAAAGGCAGACGCACAATTCAACCTGGGGCTTCTTGATGAAAAAGTTTTAGATGCCTTGAAAAAAGGGTTTGCCACATGCGAGCTTGGGGAGGAGAGAAACGAACCGGGGCTTGTGATTCATTATCTTTTTACTACGCTGAATCCTGCGGATTTTCAAACAACGGCAGGAAACAAATTCAGGCGCGGATTGCCTTTTATGAACATGCTGATTGCCTATTTGAGCGACAGGGAGAGGTTTTCCAGGCTTGCAAGTGCGGCAAAGTCAGGCCAGGAACTTTGAGTTTTATGCAGAAAGCAGTTTTTTTAGCTCCTTGAAGTCAATTATGTCAATAACCGGCTTTCCGCCATACCTTTCGTAGTCCTCTGGAATGCGGGGGCATGCGGTGTTGACATAAGCGTCAAAAAAATTGAAGTCCTGCAGCGCAATCGGGTCAATGAAATTTGCAACAAGGATAAAGCCCTTTTTGCCCAAACCCTCCAAATCAGCCTTGACTTTTTGGGCGCCTGCAATGTTATACTGCCCGTTTTTTGTTGAAACAATGATGCCGAAGTTTTTCACGTTTGGCTGCGTGCACGCCAGAAGCATTCCCTTCTTCCTTTTGCGAAGCTTTTCTATCTGCTCGTTTATCCTGTATGCCCTGCCTGAAAACGGGTCGAACACGAAAAAGGGGATTTTGGCATCAACGCCAAGTGGGTGGAACAGGCCCCCGCCCACATATGCCAGGCAGTCGCACTTGCCCTGGAGCCTGTTTGCGGCGTAGGTGTCGCAACCCAGAATTTGGCCCTCGTGGCGCACATGCTGCCCCCCCATGCCGACTTGCACCTTGTGCCCTGCAGCTTCAAGGATTTTTTTCATGTCACCTAGCTGGTGCAGGTGGTTGACAGTTGTCACAAGCCCGACGGTCTTATACTGGCTTATCAATGCGAGGCTTTCCCTGTTTTTGAGTATTTCAAGATTGGCATCCACGGGAAACTGGATGTACTCGATTTCAAATTTTTCGCCTTTGACTTTGTGGAATTCTGCGTGGCCAAAGTGCATTAATTTGTCAACTTTTAGCAGCCTTGCCTCCTCAAGTGCCAAGTCGCATGCACCAAAACATGGCGCTGCGGAGATGAAAACAGCGTTCCCCGAGGATTCAAGGCTTGCGCAAATCTCCCTGGCCTTGGTTTTCAGCCCTTCAGGAAACTGCAGCAGGATTTTCATGTAATCACTTTGGAAATGGCAAGGATTGGGAATAAAATAAATTTACCGGTTAAAGAAGAAATGGCGAAAAACGCAAAAAAGAAATTGGGCTGGAAATCCAGAAAGAAGCTGCAAACTGGAAGGAATTTGTGCATGTGGAACTTGGGAAAATGTGAAAAAGGAGATTTGGCTACTCCTCTTCCTCATCCTCCTCGTCCTCCCACTCATCCTCCAAATCCTCGTCATCATCAACATCTTCATCTTCATCAAAACGCATTCTTATCACCTAACTTTTCAACGGCAATTTATGCCAGACTATTGCGCTATTAATTAAAGAAAAGTTATAAATACATATGTTCTTGCAGAAAAGTGCAAAAAAAGGCAGGATTTTTGGCAAGGCATGACTGCCCAAACGGCTTAGGCTAGCAAGGTATTTTAATGAAAGCAAGCAAAATTGGATTAACCGCCTGTGCCGCAAGGCGCGGCTTTCAACCAAGGCAATCACATGCACTTCCAACCAACTCCAAGTGTCGAGGCAGGCAAAGTCTACAGGCTTGTAATCACTGCAGTCAATCCCAGAGGGGAGGGCATTGCACACAATGAAAACTTTGCCGTTTTTGTAAAAGGCGGGGTTGCCGGTAAGGCCGCAAATGTCAGGATTGTCGAGGTGAAGCGGACTTATGCAATTGGCATAAGGGAATGATAAGAAGATTGGACGCGCGGCAAGAAAAGTTTGGAAAAAAGAAAAAATAGGCAGATGCGGGTATCGGACATGTGCGGCATTATAGGTTATGTTGGCTTCAGGCAGGCAGCCACAACAATACTCAAGGCGCTAAAGAATCTTGAGTACAGGGGCTACGACTCCGTAGGCATTGCGGTTGAGGAAAAGGGCCGCATTAGGATTGTAAAGGACAAGGGACGGATTGCCGATTTTGAGAAAACCGCGGGATTGGAAGGCATCAGTGGGACTGTCGGGATAGGCCACACGCGCTGGGCGACGCACGGAGTGCCAAACCAGGTAAACGCGCACCCTCATTCAGACTGCCATGGAAAGACAGTTATTATCCATAATGGCATAATTGAAAATTTTGAGAGCCTCAAGGAGCAGCTTGCAAAAGCAGGCCACAGGTTCAAATCCGACACTGACACTGAAGTCATTGCGCACCTGATTGAAAGCCAGAAAGAGGATGATTTTGAGAGCGCATTTGTTGCCGCAGCAAGAAAAATAGAGGGGACTTATTCCATAGTTGCGATAAGGCAGGGGGACGGAAGGATAATCTGCTCGAGAAAATCAAGCCCGCTAATCATAGGGATTGGAAAGAAGGAAATGTTTTGCGCATCTGACATGCCTGCAGTGCTTGACTACACAAACGAATTTGTAATCCTCAAAGACGGAGAGTATGCGGTCCTTGATGCAACCGGGCACAGGATTTGCGAACTGCAAGGCGGCAGGCAGGTGAAAAGGAGGAGCATGAGGATTGACTGGACGCGGCAGATGGCGCAAAAGGACGGGTTTGCGCACTTCATGATTAAGGAAATACACCAGCAGCAGTCTGCAATAAGGCTTGCCACAACTTCTGGGGAGTATGGTAGGGCTGCCAGGCTTTTGGATGGCGCCAAGATGCTTCGGGTTGTTGCCTGCGGCTCATCGTATCATGCCGGGCTTGTTTTCAAAAACGTGCTTGAGAGATTGACAGACAGGCACGTTGAGGTAAGCTATGCGTCGGAATTCATGCACCTTCCAAACGTCGGCAAGGGAACTGTAGTGATTGCAATAAGCCAGTCTGGGGAGACTGCGGATACAATGGCTGCAGTCAGGCTTGCAAAAGAAAGGGGCGCAAAAGTGCTTGCCGTGTGCAATGTTGTTGGAAGCTCGCTTACCAGGGAGGCTGACTTGACGCTTTATCTTAATGCAGGGCCGGAGATAGCCGTTGTTGCAACCAAATCCTTCACTTCGCAGCTGGCGCTTTTGTACAAGCTTGTCTTCATTGTTTCCAAAAGGCAGGACTTGGAGCAGGGGATTGCAGACCTTTCAAGCGCGATTGACGCCGTGCTCACAAAAGCAGGGGATATGGAAAAGCTTGCGGAAAAGCTGTGCAAATCAACGGATTTCTTTTTCATAGGACGGGGGTTGTCCCATGCAACTGCCCTTGAAGGGGCGCTCAAGCTAAAGGAGATAACGTACCTGCATGCCGAAAGCTACCCGGCAGGGGAGCTCAAGCACGGCCCTCTTTCGCTGCTTGAAGGCGGGGTGAAGGTTGTAGCAATAGCCCCAGGAGATGAGACAAGAACGAAAATCATGGGCAACATAAAGGAATGCCAGGCAAGGAATGCCGAGGTAATTGTTTTTTCCGATGACAAGGATGCGGCAAGGTTGGGGACAGAATTCGCACTGCTGCCAAAAGTTGACCCGATTTTCTCTCCAATCCTGTTTTCAATACCGCTCCAGCTGCTGGCATATTATATTTCCGTGAAAAAGGGCTGCGACCCTGACAAGCCAAGGAACCTGGCAAAGTCAGTCACAGTAGAATGAGGTGCAATGCAAATGGTCTCGATAAAAAAAACTTTGGGTTGCAAGTGCGGCAAATTTTTCACCTTTGACTTTTCAGCAGACATGGAAATAGAGGACTTGACGATTACCTCCAAGTGTGGCTATTGCGGCTCCACAATACTTGCAACAATCTCAAGCTTTGGCAGGCAAGTGCAGCAAAGCCCCGCATATCCACAATCTTCCGGCCAGACATACGGCTCAGGCGGGCTGCAGGGTTTAGGGGAACAGGCAGGCCAGCAGGCTGCATCCACTGATTATGCAAACTCCATATTTGACCAGCCAGGGTTAGCTGAATTTTCCCAGCCCCCCAAGCAAAGCGGAATAGAGCAGCAGTATCAGCAAACTTGGCAAAGCAGGGAAACCGGAAATGCGGATGCTTTTGCCACAACCCAGCCCGGTTTGGCAAGTATTGGAAATGCGGGGCAGCAGGCAAGCTTTGCACAGCAGTATCCAATGAACCCTGCGAACCAGAACTTTTCAGACACTGCTGCGATTAGCGATATTAGCAGGGCGCTTTCATCAAGGCCTTCGTTTGTAAAAAAACCGATGGCAGAAGGAAATGTCGGCCATGGGATTTCTTATTCAAGCAGCAGTATTGAGGGGAAAAAAACAGCAGGCGCATTTGACATGCTTGGCGAACTTGAAGAGCCGATAAGTCAGATTGGGGCCTTGGGGCTTGCCGGCCTTCTGGAAAAGGAGGAGCTGCAGCCTGGCGCGCAGGGACTGTTTCCGAAAAAGCCTTTGGGGCAGGCTGACTTGCAGGGAAACCTGAATGCTGCAATGAATGAGATTTACAAGGAAGAATAAGAGTTGGCAAGCCAGCAGGGCGTGATTTGGGCCGCGCAGTCAAGTATGAAGTCAGGCAACGTATTTTTTTTCAAGCCGATGGCTGCAGATTTGATGCCTTGAGCCTGGGATTTTGAAGTCAGGCCTGTCAGCACAAGAACTGATTTGATTCCTGCAGCCCTTGCGCAGGCAATATCCGTATCAAGCCTGTC
>VGKX01000050.1 GCA_016866895.1 Candidatus Parvarchaeota archaeon | reverse complement strand
CGGGACTAACGTCTCCTTGACGGTGCAGCTTGTAACAGGCTGGAATCTTGTTGGGATTACACAAAATTTGAGCAATACGACAATCGCCAGCGTCGTCTCGTCTCTTAATCTTTCGAATGTTGAAAAAATTATCTACTTTGATGGCACCTCCCATAAATCATACATTCCGAATTATGGAGGAACCCTATCAACAATGGAGGCCGGCAAATCCTATTGGATTAAATCAAGGGGCAACGGATTGAACTTCAATTCCAGGGGGGGCGCTATGACATCGCAACAAATCACCCTTAACCCTGGATGGAACCAAGTCTCGTTTGTCAAACTATTCAACTCTTCAAGGACAGTTTCTGCGCTTCTCACGCAAATCCAAAACAACTACTCCATTGTGAAAAAATTCAACCCTACAACGCAGGCCTATTCAACTTATAGGCCCGGGGATTCGGAAATGGCAATTAACTCAGGCGACGGGTTCTGGATATTTTTGAATGCAACGGCACAGAAAAACCTGACAGTCCAATAAGCTTCTGCTTTATGATAACAAAGGGTGAACATTGATGGCTCCAAAATCCAACTCACTGTTTCTACTTTTCATGATACTTGCCGCGACGATTGGTTATGCGGACTATGACCCCACTGTCCAACCCCATACTTTTGCAGTTTACGTAATTGTTAACGGTTCAAATGCAACGTCTGGCACAATTGTTTCATCTTACATAAATGGAGCCCAGTATGTCAATTCAACCCTCAATGCCACACCCAATGTCACCTTGAGTGGCGCCACCGGAAGCCTTGACATTGGCGCAGACAATGGCACCGGGACGCAGTTTGGCGGAAGGACTGGCGATGCCGTGACTTTCAAGGTCAATAATATTGATGCCACGGCAAATGCATCGGCAACCTTCCAAAACGGCTCAACAACCTTTCTGACGCTTGTGGTGGGCCCCAGAGTCATAAATGTGACCTCGCCCAACAGCAGCATTAGCTATACGACTGGAGCAAATCTGACGATTATTCTAACCTTCAGTGAGGCAGTCAATTTAACAGGGCTTCCGAGGCTGGAGTTGGAACTTGGAACAACTGACAGGAATGCAACATATTTGAGTGGAAACAATTCGGCAACCCTCAACTTTACATATACCGTTCAAGCCGGTGACACGGCCTCCGACCTTACTTATGTGAATGCAAATGCCCTTACCAATACCGGCCTGATCTACAGCAGCTCAAGTGGGGTAAACTCAAGTCTTGTCCTTCCTTCGCCATCAAGCGCAGGCTCACTGGCTGCAAACAGCAATATTGTAATTGACACGACTGCCCCCAATGTATCTAGCGTGACTTCCGCCAATACAAGCTCCACGTATGGCACTGGGGCGAACATTTCAATAACCATAGTCCTCAGCGAGGCCGTAAATATTACCGGAGGCTTGCCCGTCCTGGAACTTGAGCTTGGAACAACCGACAGGAATGCAACATATGTTTCCGGCAACGGCACAACAAATCTAACATTTTCCTTTGTTGTCAAATCCGGCGACACTTCATCTGACCTGAACTACACAGGCACAGCAGCCCTTTATCTAAACGGGAGCACAATCCGAGACATTGCGGGAAACTCTTTAAACACGACTCTTCCTGCAGGTTCAAATTCTCTTGGGGGGAACAAAAACATAGTAATTGATACATCAACTACGACTACCACCACGACCACAAATAACCCAGGAACAAGCGGCCCTGGAGGCTCACCCTCAGGCTCTTCTTCAAACACAGAAACATCAGCAAATTCAGTGGAGTTTGAAGGTGTTTCGGTATCATTTTCAAGGGATATATCCGTCTCTTCGTCTAATGTCACCACCGTCTCACTTACGCTAAAAAACAATCTTACAAAAACAATGAAGGACTTTGAGGTAAAGGAGAGAATTCCGGAAAAGTTCGCCACAGACCCAGCCTCAATCACCTTTAACATAAAGCCTGACAGGTTCGAAACCGGCTCAATCATTGCAGTTTGGAAGTTCAGCCTCCTCAACCCAGGTGAAAGCCTTGTCCTGTTCTACAGTGTCAACAGGGCTGTTGGGGTAAAAAACACCGATTTCACACTCTCACTCAAGCCAGGTGAGGGTGCAGCTGGGCAGCAGCAAACTGTTGCAATGGCAACAATTATTGCAACCCAGACCCTTTATGTGGGTGAAAAGGCAACTGCAACTTTAACAGGGGCTGATGGAAAGCCAATTGCAAATGCCTTCATTACAGTCACATACCCAAACAGGAAGACTGTTGACTACCTGACCGATGCAAGCGGGAAGATAACATTTACCGCGTCTGCAGAAGGGGAATACGCTTATTTGGCCAAAGGGGTTGAGTTGCAAAACCAGGCAAAGACAGTTGCAAAGGCAAAAGAAGTGTCAAAGCCTAAGCAAAAGACCGCTCCAAAGGAGGAAACAACAATAACAAATGAAGTGCCGCAGCCAGCGCCACAGGAAAACAAGCTGGGGTTGATGCTGGCAATAGGCGGGCTGATAGTGGTTGTTGTTGCAGGCCTGTTTGTCTTCAACATATTTGGGAAAAGAAAGAAGGGGCTTTAAGGGAAGCTGAAGCCCAGGGTGGCAAAACCAAAATGATTAGGTTAATTGCTTTTATTTATTCTTGAATTGGATTTTCAAGGACAAGCCAATATTGCGATAAATTAGAGTGGTGTATTGGAATGCAACGGGGAGAAAAAACCGAAAATTTGGATTTGGCGCTTTTGCTGCTGCGCTTGGTATTTGTGGCTTTCATGCTGCACGGGGTGCAAAAGTTCATGGACCTTGGGGCAACTGCTGGCTTTTTTGGAAAAGTCGGCATACCGGCGCCAGACATCATGGCCCTTGTTGTGGCGGCAGTTGAAACATTTGGGAGCCTTGCCATGATACTTGGCATCGGGACAAGGTTTGCAGGCCCGCTTTTGGCATTTGTCATGGTTGTGGCCATATTTACAGTAAAGCTTTCTGGGGCATTGGCAAAGGGGCTTCCATTTGGGCTGATTGGCATGGAAATTGACCTTGCATACCTGTTTGCCTCCCTTGCCTTGACATTTTCAGGCCCTGGAAAACACAGCCTTGAGGCAATGATGAAAAAATAGGTTGACAGGAAATTTGGGGGAAAGGCCAAAAAGCAACAGGCATCCTTGGGGCCTTGGCACCCCTCATTTTTTCTATATTTGACAGGGCTGGAAGTTTGCAGGACTCACGCGTAGTGGCTATTTGTTTTCAAGCAGGTTTGCTTTGATAATTCTCAACTGCCTTAACAATTTTCTACTGCCGTGGATTGGCGATGCTTTACAAACATGCCTTGGCAAAAGACTTATAATATGCTCCACCGCATTTATCACAAGTGCAGAGATTGTATTCAAAGAGCTTGTTTGAGTGCATAGATTCTGGATAATCATAGTTTTGAGGTGTAATCCATATGGCAAAGATAGTTTTCAAGAACCAGAACAAGGAAGTGGAAGTTGCGGTTGGCTCCAACGTTGCAGACATTTGCGACAAGGAAAACATTCCTTTCCCATTTTCATGCAGGTCAGGCGTTTGCACCACGTGCCTGTGCAACGTGCTTGAGGGCTCTGAAATTCTTGGCGAAAAGGAGGCAAACGAGCAGATGACACTTGAAGGTGCAAGCGCAAAGGAAAACCAGAGGCTTGGCTGCCAGCTAAAAGTCGTCAAGGAAGGAAAAGTGGTGCTTGAAAGCATTGAGTATTGAGATTCGGATGGGAAAGCCGCGGCAGCATAGGTGTGTTGAGTGCAAGAGTTGGTTTATTACGGCTACCTTGTAGCCTTGATTGGCGTGTCAGTTGTCGCAGGCAAGGCTCTGTCCCCCTTGTTTTTATGGGCAGTGTCAAGGCTTGTGTCAAAAACCAAGACAACGCTTGATGACAGGCTGCTTGAGGCAGTAAGAGAGCCAGTTGAATCGTTCTTCTTTCTTTTCATATTCTATTTGGCCATACACGCCATACCGTTTTTTGAATCCTCAATAGCGCTTGTGGAAAGGTACACGACTTTTGCGATCACAATTCTTGCGACATTTCTTGGCTTTAGGACTGCCAAGGCATTTTTCAACTGGTATTATGAAGAAGGGCACTCGATTTCAAGTGTGAAAATTGACTTGTCATTGCTGCCATTGCTGCAAAAGACAACGCAGCTTGTGGTTATTCTTGCAGGCGGAATAATTGGATTGGGTGAAATTGGATTTGACATAACCGGGATTCTCACATTCACAAGCGTCATTGGCATTGTCATTGGGCTTGCATCCCAGGAAAGCCTTGCAAACATTTTTGCCGGGTTAGCACTCCAGCTAGACAGGCAGTACCATTATGGGGATTACTTGAGGTTGCCTTCCGGTGAAATCGCCCGCTTGAGAAAGATTGGCATGCGCTCAAGCAGGCTTCTTGACCTGGCTGGAAATGCGATAATAATATCAAACTCTGAATTTGCAAAGATGAGGGTGACTCGGGTTGGGGCAACAAAAACCATTGCAAAGGCATCCATAGCTTTTGAGGCACCAATTGGAGTTGGGCCTGCTGACTTGCTGGAGTTTATTAAAAGGCGTCTTTCGAAGGCAGACTTGGAGTTGATTGAAAGCGTTAATGGCTTGGAGGCAGGAGTGACAAAGGTGAAGGCGCCTGGCTGGTATGAAGGTTCAATCAATTTCCAAATAAAGGACATGGCTGATTTAGGAAAAATAACAGATAGAATTAGCAGAGTTATCATTGAAAGGCTTGGACAGGTTCAGCTTGAAAAAAATCTGAAAAAAAGATAGGGAAAGGAAAAAAGATTGAAGGCTTTCATGTAGTATTTGATATACCCCTAGTTTACAACAAGCCTGCCTTTCATCTCACGATGCCCGTCGCCGCAAAACACATTGCAGAAGAAGTCATATGTGCCTTTTTTGCTTGCCACAAATTCACCTGTTGCGCTCCGCCCGGCTTCTGCTTTGAGGCTGAAGTCAAACTCGCGGATGCCAATGCCATGCGACACGTCCTTGTTCATAAGGGTTATTTTCACCCTGTCACCCTGATTTACAACGATAGTTTCAGGTTCAAACTTCCAGTTGCTTGCCTCAAGGGTGAATTCTTTTACAACTCCCATATCAGATGCATCCGAACCGGGCACAGTCTGGGGGGCAGAAGGGGGCGGGGATGGCGGCAAGGTGACCTGCGAACCCCCATCTCCGATTTTGTTGGCGTTTTGCCCTGTTCCGTCATTTCCAGTGCAGCCAAGCACCAGAAGCGCAAGCATTCCAACCAGCAACAATATTCTTTTCATTTCTACACCCCGCAAGTTATCAATGCCCATGGATAAGATTGGGTAGATTTAAGAGAGTTATTACACGCAACTTGCAGACCGCTTACGATTGTCTGAATTGATTTGGTTTACTCTTCAAAAATGGCAGCTTGAGAGCCCCTTTTTCATCAAGTATTTTTGATGGTGCTCTTCTGCCTTGAAAAATTTTGATGCAGGGACAATTTGGGTGACAATCTTTCGCCCTTCCCACTTTCCAGATCGCTCAAGCCCGTTCATTGATTTGAGTGCTGATTGCTGTTGCTTTTTGGAATGGAAGAATATGGCAGACCTGTACTGCGAACCGTAATCAGGACCTTGTTGGTTTGGGGTTGTCGGGTTGTGGCTTGACCAAAAAATATCAAGCAGCTTTTCAAAGGTTACAAGCTTTGGGTCAAACTCGATTTGCACAGCTTCGACATGGCCAGTTTTGTCAGTGCAGACATCCTTGTAGGTCGGATTTTCAAAGTTTCCTCCAGTATAGCCAACATATGTTGAAAGCACTCCTGTCAACTGTCTAAAGGTTTCCTCGACGCCCCAAAAGCAGCCTGCGGCAAAGGTTGCAAGCTCGGATTTTGGCTTTGACGAAATTGCCGGTTTTCCTGCCAATCAATCACTTTGTTTCGATGCATTTGCCCCCAATGCATCTGCAGGCATAACCAGAGTATCTGACACAAGCCAAATCAGGCGGCGCAGTTCTGGCCCATTCTTTGTTGTAGCAGCCTGAACAAATGAATAAGGTGCAGTCAGAATCGGATGAGCAGATTTGATTTAAACCAGAGTCTGCCGTACCTCCCCCAAGCCGATTGCCAGGTGAAACATTACGAAACACTGGTTCATTGATGCCTGTTTGATTGCCTGAAATGCCGGAGTTAAAGGCAGGTGGGATTTCCCTGACTGCGCAACCAGGCATAAGCAATGCAATAAGAATTGCCATCACTGGCAAGAGTGCCCGGATTCTTGTTATGCTGCCCCCTGCACCCATCTACTGCTCCTCTGCAAACTTTTTAATTTCCTCAAAATTTTCTACTATAAGCCTTGCCTTGCTTTTTCCAAAGCTAAACGGCATTGCGTCATTTTCATCCCTTTTCAGCTTGATTAGCTTATGTCCTTTGTATTCACCAAATTCAACTGCCATATGATTCACCTTTGTTTTAGACAAACAGTCATTAGTGCATAGGGGCTGTTTGCCATGATTTGTTAGTGGTTTTAGGCTGCCATAGATATTAATTCCTTGCGCACAAACTAGGGCATGGCAAAAAGGAATGCAGGATGGGGAGTTGCAGGCAAAGCAAGGCAGCCAAAAGCAAGTGTGATAATACCAACATTCATGGAGGAAAAATACCTTGGAAGCACGCTTGACTCGATAATGGCGCAAAGGCCGGGTTTTGGCTTTGAGGTAATAGTCTCCGATGCAAAAAGCACTGATGGAACTGCAAAAATTGCAAGGCAGAGGGGGGCAAGGGTGGTGCTTTGCCCAAAAACCACAATTGCCGAAGGCAGGGTTGTTGGGGCAAGTGCCGCAAATGGCGAGATACTCGTGTTTGCAACAGCTGACAATTATTATTATCCTGACTGGCTTTCCGATATGATAAGGCCTTTTTCCGACAAAAAAATAAGCGGCGTGATTGGAAAGGTCCGCATGAAGGAAAAAAGCCTTACTGAAAAGATTTTCTGCGAGTATATAATTTACCCAATAGGCGTCGGATTCTCAAAAATTGGGCTGTATTTTGCAAATGGCGAATCCCTTGCAGTGCGAAAGAGCGTTTATTACAGGATAGGCGGCATTAAAAAAATGCTTGAGACCTCTGATGACA
>VGKX01000049.1 GCA_016866895.1 Candidatus Parvarchaeota archaeon | reverse complement strand
CCTCGCCAATTGAGCTTGCCACAAGTATGTCAAATTCCCCGGAACGGAACTTTTCCATTGTCTGCCTTTGGATTGCCTGCGTGACTCCCTCTTTTTTGCCGACAAAGCGCTGGGCCTTGAAGCCAAGTGAGCAAAGTTTTGCCACTATTGTTGAAATCTGGGCCCTGTACTGGACAAATACGATTGTCTTTTGCCCCCTGACATTCTCCAAAAGCTCCACAAGCTTTGCAAGCTTTGGGTGCTCGCCTCCCGTCTCCAAGGACTGGACTATTGCCTTGATTCTTGAGTCCTTGAGTATCCGTTCTATTCCTTTTGTCTGCTGCCTTGACTTGAGCTTTTCAATGTATGAGAGGAAGGTGGCGACCCCCTGTGTCTCAAAAAGCTCCTGCGCATGAACTAGGTTGAAAAGCGTCGTGAAATACGAGAGGGCCGAATAACGCATGTGCGAGGTGCTTCTTATTATCCTGTCGCGAAGCTCCAAAAGCCCTTTTTTTGACTTGAACTTTCCAACAAAGCCCATAGAGCACAGGGTGTCAAAGTGCTGCTGTATGATTTTTTCAAGCGACTGGCGAATTTGCCAAAGCCTAGAGTCCAGCTCAACCGGCACATAGTTTATCTGCACTTTCTGGACGTACTTTGCAACTGACTCGTCTTCATCTGTTCTTATTTGGACGTTTTTTATCCCCAATGCTTCAACAAGAGGCGCGATTTTTTTCATGTTTGAGCCTGGTGAGGCAGTCATTGCAAGCACAACAGTGCCTTGCTGCACCGCAAGCTTTGCAAGGTGGGTATATGCATACAAGCCAGTCGTGCGGTGAGCCTCGTCAAAAACGCAAAATGCATAGTCAAAAACGGCCCTTCCAGCCTCCACGTCGTTTTTGAGTGTTTGGGGGGTGCATACCGCAATTTTCCTCTTCCATAAGTCCGCTCTTTGCTCTGGCTTTATTTCGCCTGAAACAAGTGCCACGTCCTCTCCACCAACATCCAAGTCCTCAAGAATCCGCCTGTAATGTTGCTGGACAAGTGGTTTGGTTGGCGCAAGAAACACGCATTTCCCCTCTTGCAAAAAGTGACCCATTGCAAGAAAGGCAATGAGGGTTTTGCCAAGGCCGGTTGGAAGAACAACAAGCGTGCTTCCCTTCTCAATGATTGACCTGCATATTTCAACCTGGTACTGGCGCGGCACAAGTGATTTGTTCTTGAGAATTGGGAACTGGGCATGGGCTTGTTGCTGCCCTGTGCCGATGCTTTCCTGCTGCTTTTCCATAAAAGCAATTTTGCTGATTTGGGTTTAAGAAGCAGACTGGGAGACCCAGGCATCAACTCGAAGAAACGCTTCTTTTGAAAACAGATCTTTGACGCGCAGTTTTGCAAAAAAATTGAATGTACAAGAAAGGCGGGAAAGCGGTGTCAGTTAATAAAACCACGACCAATGCAGGTTTTGCGCTGGTTTTATATATTTCCTGTGGTATAAATAAGGTGTAAATGGAAGGAAAAAAATTCAAAAGGAGATGAAACCATGAGCTATATGACTGCCAAGGCGGAAAAAATTTCAGCTGTCAGGAAAATAAAGTTTCATTTTAACTTGAAATCAAACGAATGGGCAGTGAGCAGATTTGGGCTCAATGCATTTTGGCTTGGATATAGGGCAGGAAAAGAAAATGGATTTTTCACAAAAATGTTTAAAAAAGCAGGAGAGGAAGAGGTAAAGAATTTTCTGCATAACAGGGCTATAAAACTGGAAAATAAAGGTAAATTTAAAGCTGCAAGCGAATGTTGGGCGGAAATAGCATATCTTGAGAATGGTGATAAAGTAAAGGCAGACCACTATGCGCGAGCAGCAAGAAATGCGGAAACCGCAGGATTATACGAGGATGCCGGCAAATATTTTGAAAAAGCGGCACGGCACTATGAAAAACATGTGGATTTGCCAGAAAGAATAGCTCAACTTAAAATAACCCAACTTAAAAGCGCAGTTGAGAATTACACAAAAGCGATCGAATGGATTGAAAAGCTTCCTGAAAAGAAAAAAGACGTATATATGCTAAGAAAGAAGATGGAGCTTGAAATTAAAGTAGAGGCGATTAAAAAGGAAATAGCCTGACATGCATAGAGCCAAAAATAAAGCAAGAAAGACAATTGCATCTCAAAGAAGAGAATAGACAAATCCGGTAGTTTACATTTTCATCTACTTTTAGACACATTTATAAACCTATGCCAAAGAGTCGTAAGATGCATAGCTGGACATAGCTTTATATACAAGTTGTGGTAAAATATATATTAGTGTGAAACACAGCCTGCAGGTATTTTACATAATGGAGGCGATGCCACATGGTGCAACAAATGCAAAATGCTCAAATGACAAATGCCCCACACAGAAAACCACAGAAAATTGTTGATGCTCCAACAGCATTTAAGAAAATGGAGACTGCCTCAAAGCTAAGTGCAAGGAAAATCTACTTTACATATTTTAAAGAATTGATAAACAAATTGCCTGCGAAGTGGGCAGAAAGAAAAGAGTACGCAAAGGCAAAATCCAATGTAAGCGCACTTAGGATGACTGAAAACCTAAGCGAAGAGGAGACAGCGCACCTGTATGAAACACATGCACAGGCATTGGCGCAACGTGGTAATCACAAGTATGCAAAGCTGCTATTTTCCAGTGCCGCAGACCTGCTTTCTGGAGTTAAGGCATCACAGCTATACACTTCTGCTGCAAGAGAAGCGCTTATTGCAGGCCAGGTGCAGCGTGCACTTGAGTTTGATGACCAGGCACAACATCTGATTTTTGAATCTAGCATGAAGGAGAGATTCCCCCAGATGATTAACCACAAGCTTGAGTTTGCGGAAAGGTATGTGCAGCTTTGCGCAAAGCCAGGCTCTGGCCTTACAAACGAGGAATTCGCATCTTTGAATGCAAAGGCTGAGGAGTACATAATAGATTCGCTGAACATGGTAGACAGGTATAGGGTAAAGGTCACAAAAACAAGGCTTAAGGCAGTTGTTGAAAACATGATAAAGGCAGCGGAAAGCTACAAAGAGTGGAGGACTGACTTGCTAAAACGAAGGATTTTCTCAAACGAGCGGCTCATACACATGCTTGACATAGTTGACAAGAGGCTTTACAAGATGGCCTTTGAGATTGTTGAGAGATTTGGCGTAAAAATAACTGATGAAAAGCTTCTAAAGCGCCTGAATGGCGAGCAAAAGGAGCAATATAAGGCTGCAGTTGTACTTGCGGCAAGAAGCGATGGGATGAAAAAGGGCCTAAAGCTTAGGGCGAAGGCAGCACTTAAGAAAATAGAGGAAGAGCACAGGAAACAGATGGAGGCGCAGCGCAAAAGGCTGCTTGCGGCAGTGCCAAAAAAGATCTTATTTGACGATTCCAGCGGGCGAATCGAAAGGCCAGGTGGGGACGGGATTGTTGATGAGACGGCAGTTGGTCAGGCTTGATTTTGGCAAGAAGCAAAAGTTAATAAATATAAAGTGGTAGAAATAGAGTATAAGATGGAATTTCAATGGCCAGAGTGATTTATCTGGCTTGTTTGAGGTGGGGGAATGAATAATATATTCAAGACGACAATTGCTGAAAAAATTGCGACAAGCAACCTTGGGCAGAAGATAGCAGGAACGGCACCATTTCAAAAACTCACAACGCTTGGTGTTGTAAATAAAATTAGAAGGCGAATGGTGGTGGCTTTTACAAACATAAGAATCAACAGGGCAATGAAAAAATACGAGATGGATGATTGGCAGTGGTCGGAGGCAATTGAGAGGCGCGCAAAGGAGTTTGAGGCAAAGCTCATAAATTTCAAGCATAAGGCGGGAAGAATGGCTCTGCACACAAAAATTGCCATGTTTTACGAGGAAGCTGCCTTGCTTGCATACGGGCAGAGAGGGGCACAACTGATGCAAAAAGCCTACGAAAACTACTTTGATGCCAAAGATAACAGAGGCACAATAAGATGCATAAAGGAGTCGCACGTAAGGTACAGGGACAATGGACTTCATGACCTGATGGCAGAAAATGGAAAAGCGGCAATACGCATGATAGACAAAATCAATGAGACTGCAAGAAGCAAGATGTCACGCGTATTTATTAAGGAACTTGCAATCCTGAAAAACATGATATATGCGGACATAAATTCTCATGCAGTCAAGCTGAAGAAAGCCGCATGATGGTGCACATTTTAAAATCAAGGCGTGCCAAATACTGGCATGGCAAAAAAGAGTGCGCCAAGTGCCAAAAGTGGTGCTGAAGGCGGGATTTCCTATTCGTCTGCCGGCGTTGATGTAAAAAAAGTAAAAGGCATCCAGGACCAGGTAAATAAGCTTATTTTAACAACATCAAATGAGTATTCCATTCCTCTAGCCGGGCATTACGCAGGCTTATTTAGGTATCCTGGAAAGACCGGGGTTATTGAAAATAGAGCCGGCACAACTAGTATGGCACCTGGAAAAACGGCAAGCGGTTTTGGTCAAGGTGCTGGTGCTACTTTTACAATGCATACAGACGGAGTTGGGACAAAGGTTCTTGTTGCCCAAAGCCGCGGTATTTATGACACCGTGGGCATTGATGCTGTTGCCATGAATGTCAATGACCTTGTCTGCATTGGCTCAAGGCCCATTGTTGCCACAGACTATCTGGCGCTAGCCAAGGCTGATGAGGAGCTTATTTTGGAAGTTGTAAAGGGGCTAGTTGAGGGTTGCAGGCAGTCCAAAGTGGCGCTAATCGGCGGAGAGACTGCCATAATGCCAGACATAATCAAAGGCGGGGAAAGGCCTTTTGACCTTGCAGTCACCTGCGTTGGGATAATTGAAAGGGAATTGACAGGCAAGGACATGAAAGTCGGGGATGCGCTTGTAGGATTGCGCTCAAGCGGGCTGCACTCAAATGGCTTTACGCTTGCAAGAAGGGTTCTTGATGAGGGAAAGTGGGGTAAAACAATGCTTGCCCCAACAAAAATCTACAGCGAGGCTGCACTTGAGATGCTCAAGTTCGGCCAGGTGCACGGCATTGCGCACATAACTGGAGGGGCTTTCTCAAAGCTTTCAAGGATAGGCAAACATGCAGGCGTGGGATTTTTACTTGACAACATGCCAAAGCCGCAGGCAGAGTTTGAGGAGATTGCAAAAACAGTCCAGTCTGATTACGAAATGCACAGGACATTTAACATGGGAGTTGGAATGGTTGTCGCCTGTCCCCAATCCGAACTTTCAAGAATTATTGAGATTGCAAAAAAGCACGGCATTGAGGCAGGCCAGATAGGCGAGGTTGTTGCAGGCCATGACGTCACGCTGCAAAAGGATGGCAAAAAGATTTCCCTTCTTTGATACGGACGGAATAACGCAACCCCTGGGCTTTACGTTTCAAGCAGTGCGTCAAGCTGCTCTTTTACCCTAAGGACAAAACATGCTGCAATTCCCCAAAGAATGGGGAGCCATAGCGGAATGCCAAAAAATAACGGGTTTGAATAGTTCCAGCCGCCAAGCCAGATTGCAATTGCCTCTGCCGATGCCCCCCAAAGGCCATAAAGCGCAAACAGGATGGTTTCATTCCTGCTCTTTCCAACATAAATAAAACCTGCGCCAATTGCCAGAAGAAGGGCAAAAACCAGGTACTGGTCTTTCCAGCCCAAGGCTACGACCAAAAGAGAGAGCACGGCCAGGGCGCAGCTATATGCAAACTTTGCCGTAAGCCTGGAAAATAAACTTGAAGGCAGGCTTGGGCCATGAACTTTTGAATTGCGGGCAGTCTCTCCCATGACCTAATTTTTCCGGAAATGTTTATAATACCTGAAATTGGCAAAGAGAAAAATGCTTGCAAGGTTTTGGCGGCTAATAAGAAAATGGCACTCCACAAGACCTGGGTTGCAAGGTGCCATATTGCGGCATGGAACAAAGATTTAAATACACAAATTGAGCTATTTTGTCACAAATTCAGGGGGAAGGCCATGAAGCAAAAAAATTTCCAATACCTAGCAGGCACCATAAAAAATGTCTCAGCAGCGTGCCTGATAAACACAAGGAGGGCAAGCCATTTTTTCAATAAAACCCTTTGCAGGGAAGAGAGGATAATTTTTGAAAGCAAGAAGCTTTCATACAGCCTTGAGATGCGCGGCTCTTTTGGAAAAAGCGTAAAGTGGCTTAAAGTAGCGCTCAAGCACAACAGGAACCCTGTTGTCCAAAAAAGCTTGCTTACACAGATGGCGCAGGTTTACAAAAATGAATCAAAAACCCACTCTGCCTTGGGCCATAATATCCACCAGAAAGCAAAGAAATGCCTTGGCATAAAGACACAGCCGTATGGTGATTACTCAAAAAGTCAGATTGCAGGCATGCTGACAAGGGCGCTTGGGGAATTTGAAACAGCAGCAAGGATACGGGGCGAAAGCTGCAATATCTGGGTTCTTCTCAACCACGACCATCTGGCACACAGGGGATACAAGAGAATGGAGAAATACTATGAACTGTGCCTAAAAATAGTAGAGTTGCTTGAGGATGGGAGTTTTTCAAGTGTCGGCGCAGGCATTGACAGTGAAAGGATTGCAGGCATTAAAAAAATGAAAAATGAGGCGGCAACCTGGGCCAAGCTATATTCAGGGCTTTCTGTCAGAACGCACTCAGGGGGCATTTGCGAGTAGATAAAATGCATATGGAAAAGAATAGCCATAGGGTGAGAATATGATAAAACAAAAGATAACTGACTTGAAAGTGACACAAAACAGCGCAGTTGCTATCAGTTTAGTGAATAAAGACACTGAAATTGAGAGACTTAGAAATAAGACAGCTTACGAGAGTGCAAAGGACTTGACTAAAACGGCAAATGACCTCATAAAGGAAGCTGATGATAAGGGCACCCCAGATGACGTGGCGAAGGAAAAATACAGGCAGGCGGCAGAATTGCTCCGTCTTGCCGCAGAAGGATATAAAGAGATTGCCCATGATAGGCGGGCAGAGGATAGGATGAGGCTGCACCATGAGTGCATAAAAAGAGTTAAGGCGATAGAAAGAGGGGAAAGAGCAATGGCTGGGCCAATTATCCAAGTTTCTGTTGAAGAAACTGCCATGAAAGGACAGGTTAAGAAAAAAGCTTGGGAAATAAAATCCGAAGAAAAAGAAACTATTGCTTCCCAGTAATTAGTTAGGGGAGGTTT
This sequence comes from Candidatus Parvarchaeota archaeon, assembly GCA_016866895.1. NCBI lineage: Archaea > Nanobdellati > Candidatus Parvarchaeota > Candidatus Parvarchaeota archaeon. The sequence continues at coordinate 15 of VGKX01000049.1, read as the reverse complement.
GGCGAATGGCGCACA
>VGKX01000048.1 GCA_016866895.1 Candidatus Parvarchaeota archaeon | reverse complement strand
CAATTGGCGCAGGAGGGGCATTTGCAACTAACACTTCAGGATTTTTGTACGGAGAGGGGGCCGAAGAACACTGGGAGAAAATGGCCGTCGGGGGGGCGCAATTTCCGGTGCAATCGGACAAGCAGAGATATTTAAAAGGCCAGCAGGCGATAATTATAGCTGATACATCTGGCATCCAGGGTATTGAAAAGTCTGTTTTTGCCACGGTTGACAACGGCTACAGGTTCTCATACACATTGCCATTCAAGATACCGCTTCTTGAGGTGCAGCGGCTTGCCGACGTGCAAGGATGGTTCATATTCTGCACTTTTGTGTTTGCGCTTCTGGTGAATCCGATAATGTCAAGGGCATTTCCGCAGTTGGGGTGAAAATGATGACAGTTCCAAAAAACAGGTCAAATTCGGTCAGGAAAATCAAGGTTCGCGGTGCAAAAGGCATGCGCATCCACTACAGGAGAAGGGTAAAGGGCACCAGGCACTATTGCGCCTTGTGCTGCGCAAGCCTGGCAGGGACATCCTCCCAAAAAGGATTGGCTGCAAGCAAGCGCACGCCAAGCCGCAAGTTTGCCGGGCACCTGTGCCATGCCTGCGCAATGCAGGCAATAAAACTGTCGGCCAGGGTTTCACAGGGGATTCTGGATATAAGCAGCGTTGACATACAGATGAGAAAATACATAAGCAAGGCATGAGCTAACCTCTTGTACACGGCGAGAAATGGTGGGAAGTTGATAATAGCCATATCGGGAAAGTCCGGTGCAGGGAAGAACTCCGTAGGCGAAGAGGTGGCAAGGCTGCTTGGCTACAAAGTCGTCAGTTTTTCATTCAAGCAGGAAGCGCAAAAAGCAGGCTTTGGGCTCATGGAATACCAAAAGCTGGCTTCCAAGGACAAAAGCATTGACACGGACCTTGACAGGCGGATAGCAGCCGAAGCTTCTGCAGGAAACTGCGTTGTTGTCACCTGGCTTGGGCCCTGGGTCGTCAAGGATGCTGACTTGAGGGTATGGCTTGAGGCCGACGACGCAACACGGGCAATGAGGATTGCAAACAGGGACAAGATGGGTGCCAAGCAAGCACTTGAGCATGTGAAAAAAAGGGATGCCGACAACCGTGAAAGGTACCTGAAGCTTTATGGGATAGACATTGACGACAGGTCGATATTTGGCCTGCAGCTCAATTCAAGTGTCATGACGATAGGGCAGATGGCCACAACGATTGTTGACGCCGCAGAAAGCATGGAAAAAAGGCCGGGAAAACATGAAGCCCCGGCAAATGTAAAATAAACAGGATTTGTTTTGAAAAGGTGAGATTTATGCCGGCAATTGAAGTAGGCAGGGTATGCATTAAGACTGCTGGAAGGCGGAGTGGAAAAAAGGCAGTTGTGATCAAAATAATGGACAGGAATTTTGTTCAGGTGCTTGTGCAAGGCTCAAAAAAGCAGGCAAGGTGCTCAATAAGGCATCTTGAGCCGACGCAAAAGGTCCTGTCAGACACAAGCGACGCGGCCATAGGCAAGGAACTCTCCGCATGACGGCTTGCCTTGCATAAAACGAAAAATGGGGCAAGGAAAGTGGAGCAATGATAACCAAGCCGCACCAGCAGACAGACCCGGCGTTTGGAAAACCACCGCAGCAGCGAAGTGTTGAGCAGCTGCTTGAGTGCGGAATTGTTTATGTTGACAAGCCGTGCGGGCACTCGAGCCATGAGATTAGTGCGTATGTGAAAAAAATCCTCGGAGCCGGAAAGGCGGGCCATCCCGGGACGCTTGACCCCGAAGTTTCTGGGGTTCTTCCGGTTGGGATAGGCACTGGAACCCGCATAATCGGACATCTGGCCCATGACAAAAAAGAGTATGTTGGAATAATGCGCACAAAAAAATGCATTGATGCAAAATCCATATCAAAATTGTTTGAAAAATTTACCGGCACCATTAAGCAAATCCCGCCAAAAATGTCGGCGGTGAGAAAGAGAATGCGGGATAGGAAGGTTTATTACCTTAATCTGGCAGAATATGAGGTTAACGACTACCTATTTCAAGTAGGGTGCCAGGCTGGCACATATATCAGAACCTTGTGTTCTGACATGGGAAAAGAAATCGGCGGCGCGCAGCTTCATGAGCTTCGCCGTATTTCCGTTGGCAATATCACGGAGCAGGATTGCTGCACGCTGCAGCTGCTTAGTGACGCTTATTGGGAGTACCGGCAGCATGGCAGGGAAGATGCGATAAGGGCCCTTGTAAGGACCCCCGAATCGGTGATTGGCGCAAAATCGGTAGTCGTCAAAGACTCCGCGGTTGACTCGGTTTGCAGCGGCGCCGCCCTTTGCGTTCCGGGTGTTGCCGCAGCCGACGAGGGCATAATGGCCGGGGAAGAGGTTGCCATCAAGACCCTCAAAGGTGAATTGGTGGGCTTTGGGATTGCCTCGATGGCAAGCAGCCAGATTTTGCACAATTCTGCAGGAGTCGCCGTGAGGACAGACTCAGTGGTTATGAAGAAGGGTATTTACCCAAAAGCCTGCGGGGCGATGAAAAAATAAATGCAAAGGAAATGCGCGAGAATGCGATGGCATTGGTTTGCCGGGATCGCATAACCTGGTAGTGCGTACGCCTGGAAGGAAATGTCGGGGATTGGAAGCAAAGCGCCGATTAGCCAGCCAGCGTATTCCCGCAAGGGATTATGGGTTCAAATCCCATTCCCGGCGTCATGATTGAAACTGAGAGAGTGGAATAAAGGCAGGCAGGGCGTGAATAACGATTCAAAGCGTTGGTGAGGAAATGGCGGAAAACAAGCAGGAAAAAACTGAACAGAAAGCGCAGGAAGCCCCAAAGATGTCCAAGTCAAAGGGAAGGCCGCAGGAAAAACAGATGGCCATGCCAACTGTTGCCCCTTCAGGCAGGGAGCTCAAGGGCATTGTCAGGATTTCAGGAAAGGACATGAGGGGAAACACGCCGCTTTCTGTTGCAATCACAAAAGTCAAGGGCATTGGATTCAACAGCGGCAGGCCGCTTGCAAAAGCAGTATTGGATGCACTTAAGATGCCCCCAACCACGCTGATTGGCGAGCTTACTGAGCAGGAGATGCAAGCTCTTGAAAACGTAATTACGCACCCGATGGATTTTGGGCTGCCAGCATATTTGCTGAACAGGAGGAAGGACAGGATAAGCGGGGCAAACAGGCACCTGATTGGAACTGACCTGACATTTGCAATTGCACAGGACATTGAGCACGAAAAGGAGATTTATACCTGGAAGGGCTACAGGCACGCTTATGGCCAAAAAGTAAGGGGCCAACACTCCAGGACAACAGGAAGGACCGGCATGTCGGTAGGTGTGCTTAGAAAGTCTGTCATGGCAAAGATGGGAGGCGCAGCGGCTGCGCCCGGTGCAGCGGCACCTGGAGCGGCTGCGCCAGCAACACAGGCCGGAGCGGCTGCAAAACCAGCTGCCCCTAAAGCTACGGCTGCGCCAAGTCCGGCAGCTGCAAAGCAAGAGCCTAAAAAATAAGGTGAAACAATGGGAGACCCGAGAAAACTGAAAAGCAAGCATGAAACCCCAAGGAAGATTTGGGATGAAACGCGCATTAAGGAAGAGTCAAAGCTGATAGGAGAATACGGGCTTAAAAACACCAGGGAACTTTGGGTTGCGCTGGCTTCCCTAAAGCAGCTGAGGCGTGAGGCTCGAAGGCTTCTTTCGCTTGGAGGAGAGGGACAGAAAAATTCACAGCAGGTTCTCCTCAAACTCCAGAGGCTTGGCATTGGAAAGGATGTTACAAGCGCAGAGCAGATACTTACGCTTACAGTGAGGGACTTTTTGGAGCGAAGGCTGCAGACAAGGGTGCTCAAGCTGGGGCTGGCAAGAAGCGCAAAGCAGGCAAGGCAGCTGATTACCCACGGGTTTATCGCAGTCAACGGAAGGAGGACTACGGCCCCAAGTTATATGATTCCAAAGTCACTTGAGGCAAGCATAGCGCTTTACAAAAAAATTGACATAACCCCAAGGGGCAATGAGCAAAAGGCTGCGGCACAAAAGCAGCCGGAGCAAGCGCAGCAGGAACCAGCACAGCCACAGGCAGCATGAGAAAGTCAGGACGTGAAATGGAAAATTTGAAAGGTGAACATTATGGTCGCAAAGCAAGATGCAAAAGAGACCGCAGTAGTGGCAAAGGATGTGGCAGTGGCTGAAACAACAGTCCAGAAAAAGGAGCCGGTGGCGCAAGCTGCGGCTCCGGCCCAAACCCAGGCAGCAGTACAGCAGCCTGAAAGGCCAGCATACAGGCCGCGGGAAATGAGATGGGCAGTGGCTCACGTCTATTCTTCAAAGAACGATACCATAATTACAGTCACGGACATATCTGGCGCCGAGACTGTTGCAAAGGGCTCAGGCGGCATGATGGTCAAGGCCGACAGGGAGGAGGGAAAACCTTATGCGGCAATACAGGCTGCCTCAAAGGTCGTCAACGAGCTGAAAAACCGAGGCATCAACGGAGTTCATATTTACATACGGGCGCCTGGCGGCCACGGGGTCAAGACTCCCGGCGCAGGAGCGCAGGCAGTGGTAAGATCTATTGCAAGGATGGGCATAAGGATTGGCAAGATTGAAGATGTAACGCCTATTCCAACTGACACGACAAAAAGGCCTGGCGGCAACAGAGGCAGAAGGGTTTAGGGTTGGAGCTTTGCCTGGACAAATTATTTTGGAGGGTCTTGCATGAAAGTCACGATAAAAAAGGAAACTGAAAAAACCCTGGAATTTGAATTGCAGGAGTCGACAGTGTCGTTTGCAAACATGGTGCGAAGGATTGCAATAGGTCAGGTGCCTGTGTACGCGATAAAAAGCGTTGTCGTATACGAAAACCGCTCAACAATGTTTGACGAGTATCTTGCAAACAGGCTTGGGCTCATACCGCTGACAACACCACAAAAAGTAAAGGAAGAGGAGGTCCTCTTCTCGCTTGACGCCACCGGCCCGTGCACTGTTTATTCCAAGGACATGAAAAATTATGACGACAGCGTCAAAGTCGCAAACACAAAAATTCCAATCCTGAAGCTCGATGAGGGCCAGAGCATTAGGGTTGAATGCAAGGCATCGGCAGGGACAGGCAGGGAGCATTCGCGCCACCAGCCAGGCCTTGTGGCATATAACCAGGTAAGCGAGGGTGAATTTGCATTCAAAGTAGAGACTTTCGCGCAGATGCCTGCCCGCGAGATGATGGCAAGGGCCGCGCAAATCGCAAACGACAAATGCAACCAGTTGCTGGAGCTTGTAGTGGAGGCGGGAAAGAAAGATTGATGTGGTTTGAGCTTCCTAAAGCAAGAAGCGCGTTGGCTGCATATTCTTGCAGGGGTGGCAGAGCTTGGTCAAATGCGCCAGCTTGAGGGGCTGGTGACTTAGGTCTACGAGGGTTCAAATCCCTTCCCCTGCATGGTTTCCCCGAAATCTCAAGATTCAAGTCAGTTCATTTGAGGCAATAGGAGAAAATTCGGGGCAAGAAAAAAAGAAGACAGAATAGTGTTATTTATCTGGTGAGGAATATGAAAAAAGGACCTGAAAACATAGAATTGGTAACGCTTGTAAAGGAGCTCTCAAAGGCTTCTGTTGCTCCGATATATAAGATGGTTGCCCATGAATTGTCTGCGCCAAAAAGGAAAAGGGCCGCGGTAAACATAGGGAAGCTGTCGCACCTTACTGACGCCGGCGAGACTGTTTTGGTTCCAGGAAAAGTCTTAAGCTCCGGAACGCTAAAGCATAAGATAACGGTTGCCGCGTTTTCATTTTCAGGGGCCGCAAAGGCTGCGATTGAAAGCGTGGGGGGAAGGATGCTTACAATAGGGCAGCTGCTCAAGGAGAACCCAAAGGGCACAGGCGTGGCGATTATCAAGTAAAGCCGAAAGTTCAACAGCAGAGGATGATAGCATGAAAACAATTGACGGGACAAACCTGATTATGGGAAGGCTTTGCGCACAGGTTGCAAAGGAGCTTCTAAAGGGGGAAAAGGTTGCGATAACCAACCCCGACAAGATTGTGATTTCAGGAAGCCTTGCATACCTGACTGAAAAATACTCGCAGAGAAGGACTATCAAGAACAAGGCAAACCCGATGCACAAGCCAAAATGGCCCAGGCTTCCAAACCTGATGCTTCGCAAGGTGATTAGCGGCATGCTGCCAAAAAAAACCTCACGTGGCAAGGCTGCCATGAAAAACCTGAAGGTATACCCTGCAGGCATGAGCCTTGGCGATGCACAGACCGTCAAGGGCATTGACGGGTCGATGCTGGAAAGGTCGACAACGCTTGGGCAGGTTTGCAGAAGGCTTGGATGGAACGCTTAAGCGCACGGATAACTGCGCGAAGAAAGTTTATAGGGTGGATTTATGGTCGCAAAAACAACAAAGGCAAAAAAGCAAAAAATTACAAGCTGGCAGGCAAGGGGCAAAAGAAAGGAGGCTGTTGCAAGGGCAACGATTGCCAAAGGCTCAGGAAAAATATACCTAAACAGATATTCAATAACAACAATTGAGGACCCGCACATGCAGGCTCTAATATGCAAGCCAGTAAGAATAGCCGGCCAGGCAGCAAACAACATAGACATCAAGGTAAATGTTTTTGGCGGCGGCCAGATGGGCCAGGCGCAGGCGGCCGCAACCGCAATTGCAAGGGCAATACTCAAGTACTCCAATGACGACCCTTCCTTGAAAGCCAAATACTCGGAATACGACAGGAGCCTTGTTGTTGAGGACTCAAGGCGTGTGGAGCCAAAGAAGTACAAGGGGCCAAAGGCAAGGGCAAGGTTCCAAAAATCATACAGATAAATAATTTTCTGCAGCTGACAAGCCTTATGGAGTGTGGTGGTTGTATGTTCTTCCCGATAAGATGTTTCACATGCGGCTCGGTGATTGCCGACTTGCACGAGGATTATGACAGGAAGGTCAAGGAGGGGCAAAACCCGGCAAGGGCGCTTGACGACCTTGGGGTTGAAAGATACTGCTGCAGGCGCATGTTCATTGCGCACGTGGACGTTGTTGACAAGATAATTAAATACAACAAGCTTTGAAAAAATCAAAATCAGCTTTACGGTAGTTATATGGCAACAGGAATAGGCGATTTGGAAGGCGCACTTGCAAGTTTTTGCGAAGGCACCAAACAGATTATGCTTTCCGTCTCCGTAGTGTCCTTTGCGGTGGCA
>VGKX01000047.1 GCA_016866895.1 Candidatus Parvarchaeota archaeon | reverse complement strand
TCTGTCAGTGTTGCAGGAAAAGCTGCCGCTGCGTCCGCCTTTACACTTACTGGAGCTGATTTTGCAAAGCACTGGCTTTACAATGAGCCAACCCAAAACGCTTCAATCCCGGCTCAAGATGCCAAGCAATCAAATCAAAGCACAATCTTGCCGCCCATCTCAAAATCTTCAAAGGCCTTGATGGATGCATTCAACCAACCCCCCCAAAAAAACAACCAGGCTGTGCAAACCACCCCTAACCAAACCACCCAGCTTACTACTGCCCAGCCCCAAAATCCGTTTGTTAAAACTTGGAATGACGGGAAGGAGGTTTTAAAACCGGTATTGAGTTTTGCAACCGAGGTTCCAATTTTCGTGGGGCTTGTGGTTGGGGCGGCACTTTACGCTTTTGGGAAGGCCGTCAGCAAAAACCGCGTGTATGAAGCTACTGATACGGCAAATAAGCTTGCAACCAAACAGAATGACCTGGACCTAGAAAATGCAAAACTGCGTTCATACTCTCCAAAGGCAATCAAACTTACGACGCCGCAGCTTAATAAATTCCGTTCTGCAGCTTCAAGGAAAAAAGCCCTTAAGGCTGCAAGGCAGGGGAAAAAGAAGGAGATTGACACGTACAATAAAAAAGTCAACAAGCGCATGCAGGCGATATCAACTGAACTACTGGAGCTTGAAAAACACAGAGTAAGGATGCTATTTGGGCCAATTGTCTCAAACAGCAAGTTTCTAACTGGTTTATTCGGCAACGTGCTTAGTCGCGTTTCTGCTTCAATAAGATCTGCTAAAGGCGGATTAAGGTGGGGCGGCTTTGGCTGGCCTGTGTCTATTGCAGCATCTGGTGGCGTTATATATTCACTGGGTTACTGGATTGTAAGCGACATGGACTTTTTGCCTGCAATAGCAAAGGCATTCAACGGCGTTGGAAAAATCGTGGGTGACGTTGCCAATTTTGCAGTTGACCATGCGCTTTATGTGGTTGGCGCCCTGTTTGCAACAACAGTTGCAAAAGCTGTCAGAGATAAAATCTATTCGGTTGTTTCAAACACTCGGGCACCTGCACAAGAGGATGGAGGGCACGGCGGTCACGATTAATGCAATGTTTGAAAAGACCCACGTTGGTGAATTTATGGGAAGGCAATCACAAATCCCCGGGCTTGTCCTGGTTGATTCAAATGGCAAGGCTGCCAAGGATGAAAAAACCGGCAAAACGAAAACGGCCGGCAAGCCGCAAGCAGGCAACATGTTCACAAAAATGTATGCCTCTTTTAGGGGCGGCTTTAAGCAAGGCATGGAATCTGCCAAGAAAAATGCGGGCAAGAAAAAGAATGCTGGCAAGGAAAAAACCAAAAACCCGGGCAAATCCAAGGCTGCAGGCTCCAAGCTTCCTGCTTCAACTTCAAGGGAGCAGCGCCTAAAAAAACTCAGGAAACAGGCAGCAGATGGAACTCTTGAGACAAAAGGATTTTTCTTTCCAAAGACAAGGGAGAAAATAGCCCAAAAAACCGACGAGGCAACAGATGTGCTTGCAGTAAAATACGCCAAGCACTTTCCAAAGGCAAGATGGCTTGCCAGGGCAGCAGTTGCAACAGGGCTTGTGGTCGCCCCCACAACAACACTTGCAGGCGTGCTGGTTTTTTTCGCCCGCGATGCATACAACAAGTTAAAAGCCGAATACAAGCTGATACTCAACGAGGAAAAATGAAACCACGACAGAATACAACAAAATAATTGCAGGCAAGTTAGTTATGCCAGCCAAAAACAAAAAACCAAACCAGCAACAACCAAAAACCAAACCAGCAACAACCAAAAACCATCCCACCCTCGAAACCCAACCAACCATTTTATTAATTCAAATTTCCCAATTTTGGTAAAATAATCGCTGCTGTCTTGCAGGCACGTGGCGTTTTGCCCCTGCCCCTGCACCTGCTTTACAGCAGGATATAAACTTGGCACGTGGTGGTTGTCAATGGCAAAAGGCAGGGAAATAACAAACATAGAAGAAGCTGAAAAATACGTTGACTACAGGCAATGGTTTTCAGACAAGCTTGCAAAGGACTACATTGAGACATTCCCAAAGAGATTTTCCGCAGTCTCTTCTGATTCTGACAGGCAGTACATCTACCAGGAAGCGCAAAACGTGCTTACAATGTACTCTCTTCTTGTCTATTACACCTACAGCCAGAACACCTCGTTTAGAAAGGCAATTGACTCAAACAAGGAGTTCAGGTCCAATTTTGCCATGATTAAAAAATGGCTTGAGCAAAACAACGGAAAGCAGATTGCAGACAGCTTTATTGGCACATTGAAGGCGCAGGTTGCTGCATCGGCGTAAAAAACTGCAAGAGCTGTAAATTAGCCAGTAAAGTTATTTCGGAGGGATATTAATGTCACCTGTATACGCAGACCCGACGGCAAACAAGTCATGGTACGAGAAGGCGGGGGAGTTTGTGCCGGTTGCCGGAACAATAATTACTGGAAAGGACGCCTATCTGCAGTTCAAGGACGGAAACATTGGCAGGGGTGCTGTCATGTCCATAATCACAATCGCCTCGGCAGCCACAGATGTTCTTATGGCATCAGGCATTTTTGCAGGCGCAGGCGCAATGGGCAAGATGGGCATAAAGGCAGCAACACGCGAGCTGTTTGGCCTGACTGCAAAACAGGTCGGCACAAAAATCACAAAGACAACCCTGAAAAGTGCAACCGCGCGGGAGCTCAATGCAACTGCAAGGACTGCAATGAACGAAACAAAGTTTGCATCCAGGGAGCTAAACAGGCTCAATCAACTAAATCGCCCTCAAATGGCAACGCTTCAGAGTGCAGACCCGGCACTGCGCAAGCTTGGCACAAAGGTTTCGGGGCTGGTCACGCTATCGGCAACGCAGTCTGCAGTGGCCTTGAAAACAGCCGGGGGCGCAAGGCAAGTAACACTCAAAAAAGACGCAGTTTTGGAACTGGTTAAAACCTCAAGGCAGGCGCAAAGCGCGGTGACGGACGCGACTATGGCACTGGTCAAAGGCACCGCATGGCCCATCGGGGTTGGCTTGGTGGGGGGCGTTGGTTTTAGGCAAACCCCTGCTATCGGTGATTGGGCAGAGCCACACCTGTACAGTGCAACGGAATGGCTTGAAAGCAAGTTCAAACCAAGCCAACAAACGTCCGGCAAGCTCCAAGGACTCAATCCCGTCGGTCCTTCCGGACAAGTCAAAAGTTTCAAGACCTGGAAAAGTGACTGACGCCAAAACAATTGAACGTCAAAAATCCGAGAGCAAGATCCCTGAAAAGCAGAGAGTGGAAGATGACAAAGCCAGGAAAAATGAGCCCGGGCAAAAACCCCGAAAATCAGGTGTAAATTTGCCAAAAAAGAAACTTACCCACGAAGAGCTTTTGAAAATGATGCGAGAGCAGCAGTGAGAGCGGCGCACTTGGCAAATAGAACCTAACGAAGGAAAAGGTGATTTATGTGGTATTTGTGTTTTCGATGAAGATGGCAACATCCAGGGTCTCAGACGAGGTTGGGCAAAATGCCACAAGATGGGCCCAATACCAGGACATTTTCTCAGTTGCAAGAGAAGACCTGATTAAAGGGAAGGCAACTGATGCCCTAAACCTTGTTAAATCTGCGGAAAATGCCATCTCAAGGAATTACAAAAATCAGTTCGACCCATCGAAAATGAGCTTGGATTACATCTCAAGGCTTTTGCCAAAACCCTATATGGATATAATCAGTGCCGTAAAAACAGAGATAGGCGCCCAGCTCACGTCAGCCAGACCGGACTATTCCAAAGCCCTCAAGGCAATAGACATGCTTGTTGACACAACAGACCTTTACGTGTCTATAACCAAAATACAGTACAATCTGTCCTCGGGCTCTGGAAGCCCGATGTGGGACGCCAAGCAACTCCTCTCGACCCTCTCCACTAAGTTTTTTGACGACAAAGCTGATAAAGACGGGTTGTTCTGGGAGCTTTCCAAATCGGCAAAAGGGGCAGTCGAGTCACTTAACAGGGGCGATAAGGACATGGCCCTGAAGCATGCGAACGTTGCCCTTGTCCTTCTTAGCGATGCGGACGTCAGTTCCCTAATAGCCGACCATGTGAAAAGGCCTATCTCTTCCATTGTCTCAGGCCCCGGGACAATTTCCACTGTTCCGATAAGGGTTGAAGTCGATGCAGAATTAATCCACAAAAAGGAGTACAGCCAGGCAATCACAAAGGAGGCATACGATGAAATGAAAAAGTATGCTGGTGGCCTGTCCCAGCAGCAGTTCAACTCCAAGCTGTACGATGCGTTTGAGCGGGCATATTATGATGTGACCCACGGAGAGGGTGCAAAGAAAATCAAAGTCAGGCAAAGCAGGCTTACCCGCACTGCAAGAAAGGAGCTGTCAGGCGAGCTTGAAAATGTCGCCCTTGTCACTGACATGTACTTAAGCCTTGGGACTAAAAACGCCCGCAGGCTGCTTGCAGCCAAGGATGATGATGCAAGGGAGCAGATTGCAAAGAAACTTGGGCGAAACTTTGAGAAGCTCAAGGAAAAATACGGCGAGCTTTGGAGCCAGTGAAGAAGCAACGTGAGTTAAGAGGTGAATCCAATGTCTTTGTTGACTTTCCAGCTTGGTGTTTTTAACTATCAGTCAGAGGCGGAAAAATCCGTTGGGACAAGGGTAGCGGAGTTCATGCCGGTAACCGGCACATGGATAACCGGCAGGGACGCATATCTTGCCTTCAAGGATGGTAGCACAGCCAAGGGCTTTGCGCTATCTGCTTTGACTGTTGCTTCTGCTGCACTTGATGTTGTAACAGGAGTTGCAATTGTAGGCTCATTTGGCACTGCAACAGCACCCGCGGCAGCTGCACAAGGGAGCCTCATGCGCGGCATAAAGGCGCTTTGCGGTTTTGGCAAAATTTGGGGCAAGGAGGCAGCAGCAAAAACCGCGCAGAGGATGACAGAGCAGACCGCAGTCCAGATTGGCGAAACAACCACAAAAAAAGGCCTTGGCGAGGCCACAAAGCTTCTTGAAAAAACAGTGGAGCAGACTGAAAGGCACATAGCCAAGACAAACAAAATAATCAATCTCAATTCAATTCCAAAGCTCAATACGGGCAAGCTTAACCCGAAAAACATACTTTTTTCTGGCAAGCGGGCAAAGGCAACTGGGGAGGTCAAGGAGGCTCAAGTGCTCCTTGAGCTTGCAAATCAGGACATTAAACTTGCAAAATCCGTCACATCTGTCCCAAAAAAACAGAAGCTTCTCAAGGAGGCAACTGCAAGCCTTCGCACTGCGCAGCAGTCAACAGCATCAGCCGCAAAAAAGCTCATAAGAAGCGGCAGGTTCCACACTGCAATGTACTATGGCCTTAAGGGCCAGTTCAAGGGATATGTTTTTGGCGAAAATCAGGAGCAGTCCCAGCTTTCAGACAAGAAGCAGCAACAGCTCGATGCAGCACAGCAAAATGCAAACCAGCAGCAGCGCAGCGACCTTAATCAACCCCCACCTGGCATGGCACAACCTGGCGCAGGTCAGACTTCTGTAGATACATCCCAGTCAAAAAAGATTATAGACCTGTTTTAGCCTGATGCACAAAACCCGCTTAATTCAATGGTGAAACATTGGCATTGCTTTTTCAATTGTTTTTCGACTACCAAAAGCCAAGCGATAAATCCACATGGACCAAGGCTTTGGAGTTTGCACCTATTTTCAGCTCTTATATCTCAGGTAGGGACGCATATCTCTCATTCAGGGATGGAAACTACATGGCAGGCTCCGGCTATGCCATGCTGTCCATTGGCACCCTTGCACTTGACATTGCAACCCTCAACCCAGGCGGCCTTGGCGCAAAAGCCGCCTTTAAGCCAGTTCGGGAAACCCTGAAAAAGGAAATCACGGCCTGGCTTGCAAGGGCTGGCGAGGGTTTTGGCTCAACTGCTAAAGCTGCAGTCGGGGTCGGCAACAAGAAAATAGCTTTGGTTGCCCTGGATGCCGCCAAAAAAGAGGTCAAAAACATCACATCCTCGGTTGTCAGGGATGCTGTCAAGGAAGTGAAATCCGAATTTGGAATAAAGGCAGTAAATGCGGCAAAAACAAGGGCACTTGAACAAACCAAGGAAGAAATTTACCAATCAGTCAAGCAAACCCTTGTGCAGGCGGCGACAAAGGCAATATCAGATGCGCAGCTCAAGTCAACTGCCAGGGGGGCGGCCCAGTCGGTAAGCCCGAAGATATTTGGCGCTGCATTTATATCGCACCTTGAGCCGCACTTGTCCACCCTTGAAACAAAGGGCAAATTTGAAAAGTGCGAGGCTGCAAAGGCAGCCCTTGAAGACCTTGCAAAACTTTTCAAAAACAAATACAGGGCTCCTGCAGGCACAACAAGTGCTAAAGGAATCAGGGCAAAAGTAAGCTCGTTTCTTGCAATTCCATACAGGGACCCTCTCCACTGGATAAAAAAGACGCACAAGATGGGCCAGGAAGGCATTTCAGCGCCAAAATGGTTTGCGTACCCTGCCTCTGCCTCAGCCGACCTTCTTCATACTGCGGCAGGGGCCTTCATAGGCGCACCCTGGCACCTTACAAAAAAATCACTCAAATCAATCTCATTTACGTCAAAGCCAAAAAAACTTCTTGCCATCGCCCCAAACATTCTTCGGTCTGGCAAGGCAATTTACGATCCGTTTGCGCCACCAAGCAGGGAGCAAGTCCAGGCTGACGAGCAGGAAGCAGCCAGAAGAGTCGTTGAGGAAAACAGAAAAAAAGCCGGGCAGCAGCTGCAGGAGCAGCAACTGCGGGAGCAAAAGCTAAACCAACAGGGCCAAGACTCGGGGCAAAAAACAGAAAATCAGCAGGACCGGCCTGTGCAAGTAGAACAAAACCAACAAAGCAAGCAGCAATACCCTGGAGTTGTCCTGCCAAAAATAAAAAAAGATAAGCTAATAAATAAATTTTAGCTTGCGCCTGGTCAGTACTTGCTTTGCGATGCCTCTGCTTTGCGGTGCAGCATGCGCCACTCAATCCACATATATGCCAACCAATATGCTTATAAGTAAGAAAAGGCAAAATTAAATATCGGAGTTTCTGCATTTACGAAATCTAAAAGGTGGTTGTCAATGGCAAAAGGCAGGGAAATAACAAACATAGAAGAAGCTGAAAAATACGTTGACTACAGGCAATGGTTTTCAGACAAGCTTGCAAAGGACTACATAGAGACATTCCCAAAGAGATTTTC
>VGKX01000046.1 GCA_016866895.1 Candidatus Parvarchaeota archaeon | reverse complement strand
AAGAAGGCTTAAGGAGACTGGTGCAAAAGGAGTAATTATTGGAAAGGCGTTTTACACGCAGGCAATTGGATTTAAAGAGGCCTTGGAGGCTTCAAGATAGGCAAGCGGAAACTTATAAAAGTGGAAGGTAATGTTTATGGATGCTAAAAACAGCGATGCGGCGCTTAAGGAGCCGACAGGTCTTATTGAAAGGATTGTGAAGGATGGAGGAGTATATGCGCTTTTGTATTTTGACATGTACTCAAACGACCAGGCGCAGCTTCAAAACGCGCTTGTGGGGTTCATTGCAAAGCTCAATGGGGCGCACGGAGTCAAATACGTATATGGCGAGGTGGACAAGCCGGTCCAGGCAGAGCAGCTTTGGTCAACGACTGCCGAAGTCAAGGTGCTGGCCGTTGATTTTCGCTCCCTTGCGCAGTTGTGCAGCCTTTACGGCCCGCTTGGCATAGAGATATTAAAGCCAAATGAGATAAATCTAAGGCTGTCGGAGGCGCAAAGCATGCTTCTAGACGTCTCAACAATGCTCAAGGAGATGAATGCGCAGCTTGTGAACAAGGTTCTGGATGAAAAGCAGAGGGCTGAATACGAAAAGAGGATGGCCCAGCGGGCAGCCCTAGGAAAGCAGCTTATGGAAAAAATGAAAAGGGCAGAGGGCTGAAAAACCCCGCTTTCAAAAGCCTTGAAAAATGCTTCATAGGGTGTGGTTGCATGATTAAAAGCCAGAAAACCCAGGTCAAATCGGGGATTGAGGGGTTTGACAAGATTGCCGGCGGGGGAATGCCGCAGGGAAGCGTGGTTGCGGTTTCAGGGGGCACTGGAAGCGGCAAGACTACTTTTGCAATGCAGTTTCTTGTCAAAGGCGCATTAGAATCCAAGGAGCCCGGCGTCTATATTTCGTTTGACGAGCGCAAGGAAGGCGTGGCCGCAAACATGAAGTCCTATGGATGGGACCTGCACGCACTTGAAAAGGAAAAGAAGGTCGTGTTCATAGAATATCCTGTGCACGAAGTTGAGCATTTTTTGTCAAACGAGAGCAGCGTTAAGGGCCTGGTGGAGCTTCTGAATGTCAAGCGCCTGGTCATAGACCCCATTGCGCCAATTGCCCTTGCATACCAAAACCAGGACAAGAGGCGGATTGGCATAGCCAAGATGGTTGAGACAATACGAAAATGGGGCTGCACTGTTCTTGTCCTGTCCGATGACGAGGGTGCGGTGACGGAAAGCATACCTTCCACAAAATACGGGATTGAGGATGTGTGCGACGGGTATGTGAGGCTTTACTATTTGCACAGGAAAGGGGAGAGAAAAAGGTACATTGAAGTCGTGAAGATGCGCGGGGTGCACCATGAGAACAAGATTTTCGAAATGGGCATCAGTGACAGAGGAGTTTCGATAGACCCGGCAAAAAAACTTGCATAAAAACATAAGATTGGCAGGTCTTGCATAAAAGGCAGGCAATGGATTTGCATATTTTAAGCCACAGGATGATTGGTTATGGAGCTTGACCCATGGAGCAGCAGCATAGTAAGCGAGGAGAAGCTTTTTGATGAATTTGGCCTGAAAAATATTGACGCTGGCCTTGCAAAAAAAATTGGCGGCACGCTTGTGGGACGCGGCCTTGTGTTTGCCCATAGGGATTTGAACCTGTTTGAACAGGCCGCCGAGAGAAAAAACAAGATTGCGGTCCTTAGCGGGATAAAGCCCTCCGGAAGCTTTCATCTTGGCTCAAAGCTTACCGCAGACGAGCTTGTCTATTTCCAAAAAAGGTTTGATGCAAAGGTTTTCTACTGCATTGCCGACCTTGAGGCATACGCAGACAACGGCACAAGCCTTGAAAAGTCAAGGGAAAACGCAGTGTCAAACCTTGCGGACATGATTGCCCTTGGCCTTGACGAGAAAAACGCCCACATTTACCTGCAGTCCAGGGAGATTAGGGTGACCAATTTTGCGTACATGGCAGCAAGCAGGGCAACGCATGCAACCCTCAAGGCAATCTACGGCGAGAAGAACTTCGGGCTTTATTTTGCTGCCCTGACCCAGGTTGGCGACATACTTCTTCCCCAGCACGAGGATTTTGGCGGCCCAAAGCCGGTCCTTGTGCCTGTGGGCCTTGACCAGGACCCGCACATACGTTTCAGCCGCGACATAGCCTCAAAGCTGGGCCTGGTTGCCCCAAGTGCAACATACCACAGGACCATAAAAAGCCTTGACGGCTCGCAAAAAATGTCCAAGCGCAACGCAAAAAGCACGATATGCCTTGACGAGGACATCGGGGCAATAGAGAAAAAACTGCAAAGCGCGTTTAGCGGCGGGCGGGACACTGCAGCCGAGCAGCGGCAGTTTGGCGGCGACTCAAGCAAGGACGTTTTGTTTGAATATATGAAATTCCATTTTTTGCCTGACGACAGGCTGCTTGAGGAGATGAGGCAGGACATGGACAGCGGCAGGATGCTCACAGGCGAGTACAAGAAAAAATGGATACCCTATGCCCTTGAGTGGTTCAGGAAGCACCAGCAGGACAAAAAGGCAGCAATTAAAAAGGCTGAAAAGATAATAGAAAGGATAGCCCAGGGATAAGTTAGGGGCTAATGGGAGGGGCTTTGATTGCAGTTGGCGCCAGTGGGACCACGCCCAAAGCCTTATTGTGTTGGTTTTGATGGAGATTGCACAAGGACTTAAGTACTCGTTTGGGGCATTGTTGGACGAAAGGCCGAGGAAGGATTACATAGTTTTTGCCGGCATGTATTTTGTCTACGGCCTTGGGATGTTGCTTGTTTCAATTGCAGCAGGCTTTCTGCCGCAATCCTTGGCGTTTTTTTCCGCAGCCATGGCATTCACATTAGGGATACTGATAATGGCTGCCAGGGAATATTACTCGGGCAAATTCCTGAAAACCGGCCTTGAGAACGAAAGCCTGAGCCCTGGCGACTATTCTTTGAAGATTTTTTGGAAGTACATACTTACCAACATTATCCTTGCAGCACAGACGCTGGTTTTCTGGAGGGATAAAAGGTACCTGGTTTTATACATATTCCCTTTTCTTGCAGTGGTTGCAGGCCTTTTGGCCAGGTTTTTTTTGATGCCTTCAATTGGAGCAAAAGGAGTGGCGGTGATTGCCTCAATCGGCTTTGCGCCAGTTGCACTTGCATGGATTTATTTTTGGATTAGGCAGGCTTTTGCCCCCGAGTTATGTTTGGTAAATTCACAATTAGGCATGTTTGAATACACAAAAAAATCCTGGGAGATGACACAGGGCAAGGCCCTGAAAATATTCACATATTATGCTGCGTTTTTTGTCGCCCAGGTTGCGGCATTGGTTCCGTTTGCTGTTGCCTGGATAGTGCTGACTTTTATTATTGGCAGATTCACCCAAAGCACGGCTGCCTCAAGGTTTATTATGGACATGCTTGCGGTTTTCTGGGTGCCGCTTATCATGGGAGTCTGGGCATATGCAAGGGTTTATGTGTTTTGTGAAATCAGAAAGGAGAAAAGCCTGACAACACTTTGGAGCAAGGATGCTGCAGCTGAAAAAAAGCAGCAAAAAAAAGACTAGGAAATGCGGACTGACATTGGGGGTGCTGGAAAATGGAGATTGTTGAGAGCCTCAAATATGCGCTTAATGCCGTCACAGACGGAAAGCTGCACATGGATTTTGCAAAGTACATGGCATACACGATAGCTTTTGTCATTGTGGTCGCAGTTATTGTACTTGGAATGATATTTGGGGGGAGCCTTCTTTCAGCGACCAGCGAGGGAGGGGGGGCGTCTGTTTTCCTGCTGTTAATTTTGTTCTTTGGCGCCCTGGTAGTTGTCAACATGTATGTCAGCAGCTATTTTAGCGGAAAATTCATACGCACTGCACTTGCAAACGAAGGGTTTGCAAAAGGGGACTTCACTTTTGGCCTTGCCTGGAAGTTCCTTGTGGCGACAATAGCACAGGGGCTGCACGTGATGTTGTTCTGGAGGGAGAAAAAACACCTGGTTTTGTGGGTTCTTCCACTTATTGGAGTTGCAGTGATGTTTTTTGTGGCCTATTTGCCTGGCCTTGCGCTTGCAATTCTGCTTGGCATTCCCTTGTTTATCGGCTGGATATACCATGGAGTGCGACTTTCAGTTATGAGTGAGATATTCCTTTGTGACATAACGCAGGACATAGGGGCTTGCTCGCAAAAAGCCTGGGCAATGACAAATGGCAAGGCTGCAACAATTTTCATTTACCAGCTTGTGTTTGGGATAGCCATAATGGTAGTGATGCTGCCGCTAATCCTGGTTGGGCTTGTGATTCCCTGCTTCAATTATGTAGTGCAGATACTTCTAACCCCATTGCTAACAGGCATCTCAGCATATTTTGGTGTGTACATATACAGGGAAATAAAGAGGGAGGCTGAAGGAGGGGTTGCGCCACAAAGATTTGTAGCGCCCCAGGCACCTTTTGAGAAAAAATCAGCTGGTGCAGCAGCTGAAAGTCAAGTAAGCCCCCCGGTCTTGCATGCAGCAACACGCAGGCAAAGCGGCGGGTTTTCAATGCCAAGAAAAACAAGCAGCGGGCACATGGAAATGGGAGATGAAGACAGCCCAAAGGCAACAAAGACGGCAGCTGGCAAAGCGGCAAAGAAAAAGTAGATGGGACGCGGTGCTTACCACTTGTCCCTTTCTTTTTTGTTCTTTTCTATTTCATTACGCTGTATGTTGGCAGTCTCCCACAGCTTGCTTTGCATTTTTCTCAGGCGCTTTCGCTCTTGTGAGACAACAGGTGGATTGGCCGCCGATTCTTGGCACCATTGCGCAAAGCATTGCCTGCACAGCCATTTCCTCCCGCTTAAGAAGCCCGCCTGAAAGATAGTGTATTGCGCCGTTTTTCCTGCCAATGTCCCTGATGCCCGAGATTTTTGAAACCGCCCAGCCAAGGCTTGACTTTTCAGATTTGATTTTTTTTACAATTTCCCTGCCCACCTCAAAGCCCATGCTGCACCCGATGCTGTGGCCAAAGGAAGGCTCGTAAATTGAGCAGTAAAGGACATCGTAATGCCTGCCTGCAACACTGAACAGGCCGCTTTCAAACCCAACGCCAAAATCGCACCTGCCTCGTTTGGCAAGGCAATGTTTGTAGGCTGCCAAGGCGCGGTTTTTGGCTCCCTTGACAGTGGTTTGGCCAAAGGGCTGCTTGCCTATGCCAGATTTTGCCTTGAAGCCAACAACCCTGAAACTTTTTCCAAAAAGCCTTCTTGAAGCCTGGGCAGCCCCCGAAAGCTTTGAGGGATTGGTTGAGCCAACACAAAGAAGGACTGGCAAAAGCCTTTTGCCAGACTTGTCAATTGCCTTTATTCTAACACGCGTGCTTGAGATGCGAACATGGTCTTGTGCGTTGAGCAGGCTGATGCAAATAATCTTCAGGGGTTTGAGGCCGCGCCTATGCCTGGCCCTGTTGATTGCAATTGCCCCGTGAAGCGTCTCAAGGCTAACGCAAATAATTTTGGCAGCCCTTTCGGATGCCGCACCGCCAAACCTGTCGTCGATTTTTGAAATTTCAAAGCCTGCCCCCAATCCTGACCTTGCGCCAGACCAAGAGACAGTTGATTGCATGAATCTTTCCACTGCCTTTGCCCTGACTGAATAAGGCTCCAGGGCATGGCGCTTGAGGCTTCTTGCAAACCTGTCAGAGGTGATGCCTATTTGCACAAAGCCTGCCTTTGCCGCAACGCCAAGAAGCCTTGCGTGGCCCGCATGGAAGCAGTCAAACGTCCCGCCAACAATGACGATTTTTGCATTTGTTTTTATTGCCATTAAAACAAGCCTGCCAATAGTCAAGATGCTGGCGTTTTCACATGTGTTTTCAGCCCGACGGCTTCATGCCAAGCCTCAGCCCGACGGCTTCATGCCAAGCCTCAGCCTGACTTTATCCGATTCAAGTTCGCGCAGCGCATCTTTTGCAATCCACTTTGCTGCAGGGGAATCAATAAGCTCAATTTCGCGGGCAATGCCTTTTGCCTTTGAATTCAGGAACTTGTTGCGCTTGCCAATCTGGCGCAAGGCCCAGTTCACGGCCTTTTTGACAAAATTTCGCCCGTCAGCCGATTCGCGCTTTACCAGCCCAAGAAACTCCACAAATGTTTTGTCTGAAAGCCTCCTGTCATGGACAGCAAGGCATGCCATGAGCACAAATCCGGTACGTTTTACGAATTCCTCCTCCCGGCTTGAGTATTCCCTGGCCTTGCTAATTGCAAACTCCGTCTTGTCAAAAAGGCTGCCGCACACCTGGTCGCACACGTCCCAGGAGTCAAACTGGGAAGCCCACTTTTCAAACTGCCTTTCAGTGACGCACATGGGGTGTTCTATATACCCTGCAAGTATGCGCGCCTCGTGGATGCCTGAGTCCCAAAGCTGCAGCGCAAGCTCATGGTTTTTTCCAGCCCTTGAGGCTATTTTACGCAATTCAGGGATTGGGATGCCAAGCGTGCCGTTTGGGTTGATGCCAAAGCGCGCCATGCCCTCGACGTTCCGTGGGTTTTTAATGGAATTGAGGGTTTTGATTATCCAGTTGTAGTCCGCATTGCTTGGCTTCATGAAAAACACCCTGCGGCTAAAGGTTTATTTGTGCTTGTTTATCAAGTTAAGCATATGGAAAGAAAATTCCCAAAGGCGGCAAAGCTTAGCGAGCGGGAGCGAATTGAAAGCGACATAAGGCAGTTTGAGCAAAACGTGCCTGAGGTTAAAGTGACTGCCGAAAACTCGCACATCGTGGAGCTTGCGCGGCTTTACTGCAAGGACACTAAGTATTTCCTTGATAAAAAGGACTTTGTCACAGCGTTTGGCTGCATCAACTATGCGCACGGGCTTATTGATGCCTACCGCATAAAAAAATAGGTTGTGGATTGGTGGGCTGATGATTGTCAGTGAAGGCAAGGCACGGATAAAGATTGGCGGCGGGGCGTTTTTCAATCCAAGCATGAGGCTCAACCGCGACTTGTCCAGCCTTGCAGTCGGGGCAATAGGAAAAATTGAGGATGGAAAAAACGGAAGGGCAAAAAAGCTTGAGGCCTTGGACGGGTTTTGCGCAAGCGGAATACGGGGCATACGCTACAAACTTGAAAACGAGAACGTCGGGAAAGTGTCTTTCCTTGATGCAAACAAATTGCTTGCGGCACTGATTGAAAAAAATGCTGCGCGCAACGGGATAAAAAAAGCGCAAGTTTTCTCAGAGGACTTTTGCAAGGCGGCATATTCAAACAGCTTTGATTTTGTGGAGCTTGACCCGTTTGGCTCGCCAATGCCATTTGTTTATGATGCTGTGAGGAGTTTTTCCATGAGAAAGGCAGGTGTC
>VGKX01000045.1 GCA_016866895.1 Candidatus Parvarchaeota archaeon | reverse complement strand
TAATAGCTTCAGGAGGATTGGACGAGTATAAAATTGAGAAGTTCTGGGCAAGTGGGGGGGTTGCCGATTATTTCGGTGTAGGCACTTCCATGGTCGTATCTTCAGACCTGCCTGCCCTTGACATCAACTACAAGCTTGCACAGGTTGAAGGCAGGCCGGCAATAAAGAAGACCTCCGGAAAAAAATCCATGCCTGGCGACAAGCAGGTTTACAGAATATGCAGGGAAGGAAAATTTGGAATGGACATCGTATGCATTGAGGGCGAAAAGGTGAGTGATTTTGCTAGGGAAGGTTTGGAGGGTGCCGAGGAGATTCTGATTCCAATTTTTAAGAACGGCAAACTTGAGTGCTTTGGATTGGAACAGGCCCGTGCATACGCTGCGCAGAGAATTTCAATGCTGCCCGATGAATACAGGAGGCTCGAAAAACCCCCAGTTTACAAAGTCAGCATAAGCGAAGGGCTAAAGAGATTGGCTGGAATCAGAACATTTTAGCATATTCCCTTCTTTTCCTTGACTTCCAAGCTCCTGAATGGTAGGCATAGCTTGCAAGAAGAGGCAGCACCGAGCCTGCCTCTGCATAAACCATCTGTTCATAAGTCGTATCCACTTTGCCCCACGAGCTTGCCTCCTTTAGAGTCGAAGAGGAACAGGCACCATCACGCACATCAGCCACGGTTATCTGGATTGCATATTTGTGCATCGGGACTTCTTTTCCAAGCACCTCTGCGCAAACAACCGTGTCCTGGGCAAAATTCTTTGGCACGCCCCCGCCTATCATCAAAAGCCCGGAAGTCGGGGATTTCATCTTGATTTTTGTCAGCTCGTAAAAGTCCTTGACAGAATCAATGGAAAGGTGCTTTTGGGGATTCTTGTGCTGGTGGAGGACAAGCCCAAAGCCGGCAGAGCTATCTGAAAATGCAGGGCAGAATATTGGCACATTGTGTTCATATGCAAGTTGCACAAGCGATTCTTTTTTCTTTGCGCCCCCGTCTGCAAGGTATTTTCCCATCTGGCTGATGAATTCCCTCGAGGAATGGGGGCGTGGCTCAAGGCTGTCTGCAATTTGGCATATTGCCTTGTCACATGCTTGCAACTCCGCTTCATCGATGTAGGTGTCGTAAATCCGGTCTATGTAATTGCTTCGAAGCAACATGTCGTCAACAAAAGGCGTGCCTTTATAGTGCCTGAAGCCAAGGGCCTCAAAAAAGTCCATGTCGACTATGCTTGCCCCTGTTGCAACAATTGCATCAATCATGTTGTATTTTACCATATCAGCATAGAGTTTCATGCATCCTCCCGCACTAGTGCTTCCTGCAAGGGTCAGGATGTTTGCACAGTCCTTTTCCTCAAGCATCATTTTGAAAATTCTGGCAGCACGTGCAAGGTCACGTGATGTGAAGGACATCTTTTCCATTGACCCGATAATTTTTGTCGAATCAAATGAGGTTATGTCAACATGCTCTATGACTTCTTTTAGAAGCTCTTTCTTTGAAACCATCTTATTAACCTCCCCTGTGCGCGCGGGCGTCTGCAATTTGCTTAGCGCTGCCTGCACATAAATTTTTCTATTTGATGCAGTAATATTTATTTTGTGGCATTTATTTTAAAACATGCTTAGCTGATTAATTATCAGATTAAACAATAGAATAGATACGACAGCCATAGTTTGGTTTGTATTGGTGATTTTATGGAGATATCGGCTGTATTTGAACTTGGAAAATATGGGAAAGACTCGGCCATTGTCATACCCGTGTTCTCCGAGGATATCGTGGGCAAGGAAATTCCAGGCACCATTCCATATCACCAGGAACTGGCTGGAATCGTAAAAACAAGGGAATTTGCTGCAAAATTGAATTCAACTTGCATAATCCGGCCGTATTCCAAGCACGAGGAAGCCCCGACCCTCGTATTTGTTGGATGCGCAAGCAAAAAAACTGCAGACATGTTTTCAACCAATGGGGCGCTTGTAGCTGGATTCAATGCCGCTGCGGCCAAAAAGGCATCTAAGATTGTCATTTTTGTGCAAAACTTTGGATTTACTCAGGTTGAGGCACGCAACTTGTCATCATGGGTTTCCCTTGCGGCATACAAGTTTGACAAGTATAAAAGTTCTGAAGGCGGACAGGGAACCAAGGACAAAAAGGGCCAGAGAGGGAATGAAGAAGCGCAAAAAGTCTTTATTGTTGCACAAAAAAGCAACGAAGATGAAGTGAAAAAAGGCATTTCACAGGGAAGCATTTTTGGCAATGCAGCAAACCTGGCACGGGAAATTGACAACGAGCCGGCGAATGTAGCAACACCCCAATACGTCGCGGAATTTGCAGTGCAAACAGCAAAAAAACACGGCTTTTCATGCAGGGTACTTCACAAGTCCGAGCTGGAAAAGATTGGCATGAACTCTTTTCTTGCCGTATCCCACGGAAGCGCAAAGGAGCCTGCATTTGTGATAATGGAGCACGCAGGAGGCAGGACTGGAGAGCCATATTACGCACTTGTCGGAAAGGGGATAACATTTGATTCAGGGGGGATATCAATAAAGCCGTCAGCAGACATGGACAAGATGAAATACGACAAAAGCGGCGCGTGTGCAGTCATAGGTGCAATGAGCGCACTAACTGTGCTTGGAATAAAGAAAAACGTTGTGGGCATTGCTGCCCTCACTGAGAACATGCCTAGCGGAAGTGCCTACAAGCCAGGGGACATTTTCAGGACATACCTTGGCAAGACGGTTGAAGTTCTAAATACCGATGCCGAGGGCAGAATGATACTGGCCGATGCCCTCGCATATGCAGTTGAAAAATACAAGCCCGCGGTGGTTATTGACTTTGCTACCCTGACAGGGGCTTGCGTTGTTGCACTAAGCGACGTTGTAAGCGGACTGTTCTCAAACGATGATGGTCTTGCCCATAGCCTTGAGCAGGCAGGAGCAAGCTGTGGTGAGAGGGTTTGGAGACTGCCAGTTTGGCGTGAGTACGATGAAAAGATAAAAAGCGAGCTTGCTGACATAAAAAACATCGGGGAGCCTGGGCAGGGCGGTGCGCAGGCCGGGGCTTCATTTTTGAAGGAATTTGTCGGGGAGACAAAGTGGGCGCATCTGGATATCGCAGGTACGGCTTGGAACACGAAACCGAAATGGGGGCTTGCAGTTGGAGCAACTGGCGTTGGAACCAGGCTCGCGCTTGAGTATTTATTGAGTGAATAGTCACGCGATTCTGTCCGGCTGGGAAAGCACCTGAAAGCTTTAATAAGTTTTGAGTGGTTTTAAATGCATTCTAGTGTTATTACTTTGCTGACTTTGGAATATAAACCCCAACTGCAAAATCAAATCAATCAAAGGACCGACCTGAAATGACAGGAATGATACTATGTTTGGAGCAAAAAAGAAGAAGTTCCTTGAGCTTTCCATCTATGATGCCAAGATACCCAAGGAAGATTACGAGAAATTTTTCAACAACCTAATCAAAAGAAGGGTTCCTTTCCTGGGACTTATTGACTTTTCCGATATTTTGACCCTTCGCGGCGTGCCAATAGTCTTCAAAAGGTACAACAACACCATTAAGATATTCATAGAGGACAGGGACAACCTTTATTCCCAATCCTCGCTTCTTTTCCCCTTCAGAATGGACGTTGTCTCAAAGGAGGTTGAATTCCTTAAAAGCCATCTGTGGCCGGGGTATTATTTTGTGCCTTCGGGGAATTTTTTTGATTTTTTCATCAAGGAAAAGATAGAGGAAATCCGGATAAGCATAAAGAAAGCGTTTGGAAGCTTTTATGCCATGGGCACGACAGTAGATGCGAAGGGGCGAAGCCGCGGCATTTTGATACTCAACCCGACTGCGTTTTTTGCCATTGACTTGGAGCACAACCCTGTTTTTTATATTGAGCTTCTTGACCCAATACCAAAGGCAGTCTATGTGAATTCAGGCGAGCCGATCTTCACATCGGAAAGCGCCCGCATTGGCACAGACAATTTCAGCGCGCTGCAGCACAGCCTCATTGTCGGAACTTCAGGCACAGGCAAAAGCAAGCTGCTTGAGATTTTGATACGCGCAGTCAAGAAAAGGCACGGTGATGTCAATATATTGGTCATTGACCCGCATGCCGAGTTCTCAAAGACATTTGAAAATGAAAAAGTCATAGATTTTGTGCATAATTACGTTGAGCCACTTGATGTGGGGGTTGAAAAAAGCCCCCTTATAACGCAGCTTGTTGCACAGCTCATCACATCGACCATAGCGCAGGAAAGCAAATATGCTGAGAGGATAACATTCTATTCGGTCCACTTGCTGGCCTCCATTAACGAATTGACGCTCCAAAACCTGAATTTGCTTCTGACTGACTCAACCAAGAGGACGGAATTTGCATCGAGATGCGACAACGACGAAGTGAGAAGGTTTTTTGACGAGGAATTCCAGGACATCTACATGCACCACTTCAATGACGCCATTTTGCCAGTCATTAATTTCATCGGCGAATATTTGCTTTATATAGGAAAGGAAAAGAAGCTTGAGAATGTGGGGGACCTTCTCAACAAGCACCAGCTTGTTGTAGTCTCTTTCAACCCGCACTTTTTTGGCAGGAAAATCATCAAGTTCTTTGCCGGGGCGATAATCAACCAGATGTACATGCTTGCAATCAGCGAAAAACTCAAGCGCCCGACAGTCCTTGTCGTTGATGAGTTCCCTGTCGTTGAGTCAAAAGTCGTCAAGGACATTCTTGCAGAGACAAGGAAATTCAACCTCTACGTGTACGTTTCAGGCCAATACCTGGGGCAGATTTCAAAGATTGTGCTTGACAGCATCATAAGCAATGTGAGGAACATTATTTCCTTCAGGGTGACGCGCGAGGATGCAAAGATACTGGTTTCAATGATGGAAATCAAAGTAGAGGAATTTTTCAAGAAAAAAGTCAGCCCAAGCGAGCTTGAGGAGTCCAAAAAGGAGATGTTCCTGAAACTCCATCCGCGCGAGTGCATTGTAAGGCTTTTTGACGGCTCCAAATACATATTGCCGATGAAAGTCAAGACGGTGGATGCATCGGTCTGGGGAGTCGATGTGCCTCATCCGAAAACCGAAAGCGAGCAGAAGTGGATTGATGAGCAGAATAAGATTGAGGCAAAGCAGTTAAAGGCACACCAGGCGCAACCGGAAAAGGCGGATGGCAGTGAACAAGAAAAGCCCGGTGAGAAAACAGGACAGTCCAACATGGCAGAAGAAGTGAACACTGAATCAGTTGACAAGCAAGAATTCCAGGACATGCGCCCGCAGATGGCACAAGAGCCCGAGGGCATAATGAAAGATGACGAAGAAATAAACGACGAGGACAACAGTAAAATTAGGTTCCAGCAGGAAAAAGAGGATGATGAAGAACTTGTGCCAGAAGAAGATGAAAAAGAGGTAGAAGCAGTTGCGCCGGAAGGGGAAGAGAGCCCCGAGGAACAGCAGATTGAAGATGGTGAAGCTGGCGAGGGAGAAAAAAACGTCGAAAAAGGTCACATGAAAAATTACATTGAAAGGATTCACGCAAGAAAAGCAGAAGAGGAAGAAGCGATTGGAGAAATAAAAAAACGCGGCAAAAAATCTTCTAAAAAATTGATAAATGAGGAGCCAGACGACTCTGAAAGCAAATCCCGGAAAGGGAAAAAAACTAAGGGAAAAAAAACCCCCGCTAAAAAGAAGCTGAAAAAGGCTTAAAATACCCCAGTTGCTAATTTTTCCGATGGATATTAACGAGGCCTGGAAATCAACATACAGGCTGCTTTTGGGCGCGGAGTGCACTGTGGCTCTTGACCAGTGTGCAGATTGGTTAAAAAGGCACCATTATCCGCCTACAAGCGCAAAATCGGCGATTTCAGGAAAGTCGGTTTCACTTGCACGCGATTGCTACTGCAAAGGAGCCAGGATTATTTCCCAGGATGAGATAGATTTCAAAAAATCGGCCGCACCCCTCAACATAAATGACATTAAGGATATTGACAGTGTGCTTGAAGCTGTGCAGGAGAGGGTCTTTTATGCCGGGAACAAGATATTTGGCAAGTGCGAGCATATTACAGCATCAGATTCTGTTTTTGACAGTTTTCATGTTTATGAATCACAGAATATAAGTTCATCAAAATACATTGCCCATTCCTCTTACATCAGGGACGGAAGCGAGTTCGTATTCGGAGGCTCCTGGCTTGGATATTCAAAATTTCTTATACATACGGTTGGGACAATAAATTCAACACGGGTTTTTGAATGCTACGCAAGCACGGATATTTCGGATGCGTATTGTTCGTATTCCTGCATTGGCTGCTCTAATTGCATGTTTTCAATGAGCCAGAAAAGCAGGCAGAATATAATAGGAAACCAGCAGCTGCCCAAGGATAAGTACAGGGAACTGTCAAAAAAACTGATAGCCGAGATTCAAGAATGGGTCGAGAAGCACAAAAGCTTTCCGGCAATTTTTGAATTTCCAGGGCTTGAAAAGCCGCCCCTTTGGGCGTCAGCTGGGGTTCCAAAGCAACAGACAAGGAATCAGAACATGGAAATCATTGACAAAGCATTCATTACAACAAGCAAAATAGTCTTGGGGGAGGAAATCGGGCGCGTAAGGGAATGCAACAAGTTGCTTGAGGATGAAAAAAACATTGTCAGAAAGGTCATTTCACATTACGGCAATACGACATACAACATGGACATTTTCTTTTTTGGCAAACTTCCTGAGAAAAGAATGCTGGCCAATTTCGAGGCTGATGCACTTGCACTTAAACTCAACGCAGGCCTGGAAGATGGCGAAAGCCTCAGGACACTTATGGGAAAACTAGGCAGGTTCGCTTATTTCGCAGTAAACTTCGAGATAGGGAATAACCTGAATAACATAGAAACAGTAGTCGCGTACAATGGGGTAAACACATATAGAATATTTGATGGAACAAATGGAAAGTATCTTGTGAACTGTGCGATGGCTCTTGATTCGGACTATGTTTTTGGCGGCTTTCGAACAGTGCATTGCAAATTCTGTGTAAAATGCAACAACTCAGTAAATCTTTCCAACTGCTTTGAGATGGATTCGTGCACCTCCTGCCGCGACTCAATGTTCTGCCACAACTGCGAGAACCTGGACAATTGCATGTTCTGCTTCAACACAAAATCAAAAAGGTACGCGATATGCAATGTTGAGGTTGGGAGGGAAAAATACATGCAGATTAAGGCGATAGTGACTAAGGAAATGACAAGGCGCATCAGGGAAAACGGGACTGCCGGCTTTGACATCTATAGCCTTGGCTGCCTTGGAAAAAGGTGACATGATGGAGACCGCGATAATCATACGCAGGGCAAAAAAGGGAGATTTGGAAAAGATTGTTGAAAACTGGAAGGGACTTTATGAGCATCACAATAAATTCGAGGATATTGCATACAAACGAAAGG
>VGKX01000044.1 GCA_016866895.1 Candidatus Parvarchaeota archaeon | reverse complement strand
GCTTACCTGGCTCCCCACCCTCTGTTGTCCCAAGGACTCCTAGGTGGGCAGGCTGCTTTACCTGGCTGACTTGTGGCCTCTCCATGCTGGCGAATTTTTCATACGGGTTGCCGTTCTCTTCACTTAGCTTGCCAAACATCTCGTCAATGCCCCACTCCCCCTGCCCCATGTAGCCTCCTGCCGTTGCCTCCTTCCTAAGTATGCTCATGCCAAAATCCATCACAGACATTTTTCCGGCACGCGCCAAGCGTATCAGCTCAATTTTGTCCTTAAGCGACTGCAAGTCAAGCTCGTTGTCAATTTCTATTATCGAGTCAAACCCGCCTTCCTGCTCAACATGGACATCCTGCGGCACAAACCCCTGTGCAAGGGTCCCGTGCAGCTTCAGCTTTATTATCGGTTTTTCCCCATCGGCAAGTTTTGCAATCCTTGCAAGCTCCTCCTTTGCCTTTTGCCTCACGTCGTTTGGGGTGGCATGGTCAAACTCCAGGCGCGAAAAGAAGAATTTTCTTGTCTTGATTGGGACAAATTCGTGCGTCTTTGCCTGCGTGTCATAAATTATGTAGCCTTTTTGCCGTGTCTCCTCCTCTCTTAGCTGCGTGACTACAGTGCTTCCAGGTATGAGGAACTTTCCGTCCATATCAACAGTGTACTTGTGCATGTGCCCGCTTATATATAAGTCAAATCCCTTTGGCAGGTCCTCAAAGCTCATGATTTTCTTGTCTGTTTTTATGTACTCCTGGAGCGACTGGTGGAACATGAAAATATTGAACGCGTTAGGCTGCGGGGTAAAGTTGAGTGTCTCAAGTGCCGCAATGGCAAGCTCGTCAGGCACGCCCCCAAGCCCGTTTATCGCAACCCTCTTCCCATCAAGCTCCCAAATCGATGGGTCGTTGTGCACAAGTGAAATCAGGCCTATAGTCTCAAGAATCTGCACTGGGTTTACAAGGTCCCTGCCCCGCAGTTCGTGCGTCCCGTGGATGCCTAGGATTGGGGGGCTTGAGGGCTTTGTCAGGCATTTTGCCTGCCAATCTTTTTTTCCCGCCGTCTTTTTGAATATTCTAATCGCCTGCTGGAGGGTTTCAAGCCTTGGCACCCTTGTGTCAAAAATGTCTCCCGGCATGAGTATTAAGTCGCACTTATCCGCAGCGTCAAGCATTGCAGCCTGGGCCTGGGCCGCCGCATCCTGCTCCCATCTTTTGTAGCCAAAATGCGTGTCTGATACAATGCCTATTTTCACTCAAAAACACCGCTGTTTGTTATTCCGCACCAGAAACTTTATTTCCAAGACAAGGATTATAAAGTCCGCCAGCCCAAGCCTGCAACATGATAGAAAAGCTAATCATCTCCCTTACAATCATAATCATTGTAATTGTCGGAATCTACTATCTTTCAAAGTGAGCTTCTTTTTGGATAATTGTGCTTCTGCACCCAAGGCACTGCATTGAAACTACTTCATTCTCTGCCTTCAAGCATCTCATCCTTGCTGCTGCCTCCAAGCCGCTTCATTCAAGATTGCTTTACTCATCTTCTGTTTTCCCATGTTTTTCCCCAAACTGCAATCTTTATATACTTCTGTTGCCTAAGATATTGTGGTGTGGGATTATGGCTTTGAGTCTTTTGAGTCATAAAAAAATTATTTCATTTCCAAAAGAAAACCAATTCCAGTCAGTCCAAACTAACCGGCTTAGCAGGTCTGGAATGGCTTTGACGCCAAAGCTTTCAGAGTTGACTTCTTTCCCAGAAACTGAAAAAACCTATTTTAGGGAATTTGCCATAAAAATGAAGGACGAAAAAATCCCATACCACCGCCTTCCGCTTGATTATACTACTCAGGCTCCGCTGACAAGAAATGACTTAATTGGAATAGCTGCGGACTTGGCGAATTCAGAGTTTGTTTCTGATGAAAAAAAACCTGAGTTATTGAAAAGCTGGGTTGAGCTAAATACCCTACTTTCAGGCATTGATAAAATACTTGGTCAGATGTTTGAAGAAGGAAAAGAATCATTTCAAATATACAAAAAACTTAAGGTAGACTATTCCTACCTGCACCAAATGAAAGAATTCATAGCTCACCAGGCGCGCATAATTGAAGGATATAAGGGCATAGCTAAAGACCATGTCGCTAAACTCGTTGCACAGCGGGATAACGTAATCGAAGCTATTTCAAATTACGACCCTAAGGATACATATGAACGGTTTGTAAAGGCGCTTAAGTTTGTGGCAGGCTCCCTTGTAATTGGCTCGGCCACGCTGACTGCAGCAAAAACTGAGCTAATAGACTTTTTCAAATCAATTAACAAGGTTCCTTATCTAAGTTATATCTTTTCTGTTTGCGCATCTGTTCTAGGAGGATTTCTTTTTGATGCATCTGCTGGCTTGAGAAAAGCGTATCGCGAAAATAGGGTTATTGACAAATATGCAAAAAGAATATCAAAAACACAGCAAGCAGAGCTTGACTTTGTAAGGAAAACTCTAAAGCTTGTTGGGCATAAGGCCAATCGGGAGATGGCTCTTGCAGGGTACTTGGAGGAGCTTCAAGGTGAAGTATCAAGAGAGTATCTTGCAGCTGCATACATTGGTGATATGGATTCTCTTAATTCAATTTACGCAAGTCTGGCTCAAGCATCCATGGGGAAGGCAGGAATCATCCAGAAAATAAAGTCGTGGCTTGGGCTTGGCGATCCTGTGCAAAAAGAGCTTGAAAAAAGGCTCAGCGTCGAAGCCACCACTTCCGATGGGCTTGTCGCTTCAAATGGCTATCCTACCCCTAAACAGCCATAAACCTGACCTTTCCTACAATTTTCCCACTTTTTTCCCTCTTTTCACCTCGGAAAACCCACTTGCGGCGTAAATGTTTGACAGATGTCAAGAGCACATTTGACAGTTGTCAAAGGTGGAAAAAGAAGGTTTATATACTACCTAGTGCAATTACCTTCCGTTAAGCAGTCCGACGGAATAAGGCGTTTGCAAATGGTGGGAGGAAGCCAGTTCCGTACACTGCAGTTAAGGCAAGGCATTGTCGCGGAACGAAAAACTATAGTTTCTAATTCTCCTGTTTCCCCAGACGCATTTATGCGTGCCACCCATCCCTCAGACGGGCTTGCCGCAAGCCAAATCATAAGCAGGCTGCAAAAATTCCGAAAGTCTCCTGTCTCATTATTATCCGGAAAATTTTGCGGCTTTGGAAGTTTGGCATGGCAAGAAGAAGTTTTTGCTGCAGATTCTCAAATCCCTAAAGTGTCTTATCCCGGCCAAAAGCCCACATTCCAGGCTGGAGCATCGAATAATGGCAATGGCAAATCAAAGAACAATGGCAATGGCTTTGCACATAAAGAAAATGGCTTTGCACAGATAACAAACGGCGCCTCGTCCAACCCAGTGTCAGTTGAGAAAACCAATTCTGTTGCCCCAAGGCGCAAGCAGGTTGTTTTCCAAGAACTGCATTCAGATGCGGTTTTTATCCCGCCAATAAGCCTTGATGGTGCGTTAAGTTACCTGGAGTATCTCTATCTGAGAAGGCTTGCAAAGCTCAAGCCGGGGGATTTGAAATTCGCATCAAGTGTCAAGGCCTACGGGACCGCGTTTGTTGAGCCGATATTTTCCGCCAATCTCGGGCTTATTGGAAATCATGCAGTGCATGGCAGGTTCATAAAGGCAGTAAAGAAGGCTGCGGAATATTTTGCATCTGAAATGGTCAAGGCGCAGCTTGACCTTGCGGCACGCTTTGCTGAGTTTGACGCAAATAAAAAATCCCTGCTTGCGCAGCTTGAGGCTGACAACGAGGAAAAAAAACAAGCCATCAGGCAGCACATAGAAAGTCTTGGGCAGGTTGCAGCAAAAAAAATCGAAAGGCCAATCCTGCCGGACATCAAGTTTCTCAAAAAAGCAATCGGAAGCACAACTGTCGGCACTGCCCTGGCCTTGGTTGGCAAGTGGGTGAAGGACGCGCTGCAAAGCATCCCGATTGTCAGGGACATACCACCGGAATTTCTCGGCCTTGGGGCTGTCTGTGCTTCTGTTGCAAGCGCGCTTTCATTTTTAACCTTCAGGCTTGCCTCAAGGTGGCGCAACACGAGGCTGAAAATTCGGCTGCCACTCAAACAGGCATCCATGCTTGAAAAGGAGGATGCGAAACTTAGGAAAAAGCGCGAGGAGCTTGAGTCAGACTACAGCAGGCTCAAGGCAAGCTGCGAGGCTGGGTTTAACTCAAAGTGCATGGAACTAAGAGATAAAATGGCAAAGGCCTATTGGCGCCTTTCTGAATATTATTCAACCGGGCCTAGTGGGCAAGAAAAGCACGGGGACTCCCCTATTGCCTCAAAACTTCCCCTGTGGGATGTGCTTGAAACAAAGGCTTCAAATCTTGATGCTCTAGTACAAGTTGAGTAGACATTGAGAAAGCCTTGAAAAATGCACTGCTTTGTGTGTTGGCTTTTACTTTCTAAGTAAACCAAATATTTATAAAGGCGCGCTGCACTAAAATAATGCTAAAGCCAATAGGCTTTAATAGTTATGCTTTTTTTGGAAAACCAAAACACGAAGCTGATTTTTGATTAGGGGAGGTAATCTCATGTCTGATGCAAAATGCCCGGAATGCGGAAACAGGAATCTGACGCGCGACTATGAAAAAGGCGAGCTTGCATGCTCTAACTGCGGCCTTATTGTTGCCGAGAACATTGCTGACGCAGGCCCTGAGTGGCGTGCGTTTGACGTGGAGCAGCGCGAAAAGCGCGCAAGGGGCGGCGCTCCGATAAAATTCATGAGGCCAAACAAGGGCCTTGTCACTGAAATCGACCAGTACAACCGCGACATTCGCGGCGCGAAGATTTCGCCAAAAAAACAGGCGCAGCTATACAGGATGAGAAAATGGCACAAGAGGGCTTCAATAGCATCCTCAATGGAGCGCAACCTTGCAATTGCCCTCTCTGAGCTTGACAGGATAGCCTCCTACCTAGGCTTGCCAGACTCGATACGCGAATCTGCAGCACTTCTTTACAGAAAATGCATTAAGGCCGAGCTAATACGGGGCAGGCTAATCGAGGCTGTTGTATCTGCGGTCATCTATGCCACCTGCAGGGTGCAGGGGGTTCCAAGGACCCTTGATGAAATCTCCAGGGTTTCAGGAATTGAGAAAAAGGAGATTGGCAGGGCTTACAGGTTTGTAAGAAGGGAGCTTGACATAGAAGTGCCCCTCACAGACCCATCCCAATATGTGCCAAAGTTCACCGCGGCGCTAAAACTTTCCGGCCAGGTGCAGGAAAAGGCGATACAGCTTCTGAAAAAGGCCGTTGGAAAAGGGCTTATTTCAGGCAGGGGCCCAACAGGTGTTGCGGCAGCCGCAGTCTACATTGCAAGTGCGATGTACTCCGAGAGGCGCACGCAAAAGGAGGTTGCCGACGTTGCAGGCGTGACTGAGGTGACAATTAGAAACCGCTACAGGGAGCTGAAAAAGGAGCTTGGGCTCAAAGTCGCACTTTAGGCAAATGCTACTTTAGCCCTCCTGCCCTCTCCCGAATTTTTTTATTTTGCTTTTTTTTCCACCTGTTTTTGTCTTTCTGTTTTTTGCAGCTCCATACCAAGCCTCCAGCCGCTTCTATATATTTTATTTAATCTATTTATTTTTTGTACAGTGACAAGCAATTTTATACCTTAATGAATATAACTTGCCCTATGCTTGAGGAAATAAATGAGTTTTTCAAAGGCCAGAGGGCCAAACAAAAAGCTGTTGAAACAATGCTTCGTTTTGGCTTAAGCGTTGACCCTCAAGGAAGGGTTTATTGCGGCCCGATAGAGCTTGCACCGGCAAAATTCGGCCGCGGCCTTGGCATTGACAGGCGGGTAATAATTGAAACTGCAAAGGAAATTGCCGCCAACTCCGCGCTTTTGAAGATTTTTGGGGCACTTGAGCCCAGGGCTTTTGTTGTCAGGGCTGCAAAAGGCATGGGCCATGATGTGATTGTCATACAGGCTGACCCGCACGTCTCGGGAACTGTTGCGCAGGTAACAAAGGTGCTTGCAGACAACAAGGTGAAAATAAGGCAGATACTTGCAGACGACCCAGACCTGTTTCCAGACCCTGTGCTTACAATCATTGTTGAAGGCAGGCTTTCAGGCAAGCTCATCAACCTTCTTAGAAGCCTGCCTGTTGCAAACTCAATAAGCATCAGGTAAGAAAACCAGTCTTGGGAATAAGGCATTCCGCTTTGCGGATTTTCTCTATTCCTGCTCTTTGATGGCAGTAATAATTTTTGCTGCCTGGGCGTAAGTTAGCGTTTTTTTATCTGCCACTTCGGACTTTAGCACGGAATCATCCTGGTTGGCAAAATAAAGCGTGCGCAAAACCCTTGCCTGCTTTTGCGCTCCAAGCCTTGAGAGGGCCTTGCCAAGCTTGCAAGTGTCATCATCTACGGATGCAAGAAGGGCTATCCCTGCCTCCAACTGGTCTATTTTTTTCTGCTCAAGGCACTGGCAAAATTGCCCAAGCTCGCCGCTGCAGGCGCTTATCGGGTATCCGTCTGGAATACACAATGGGTCGCCGTTTGGCTTGTGGCCACCCAATTCTTTTCCGGGGCTTTGCTGCATGCCGCCTTTTTCAGTGCTGTTCATAAGTTTTAGTGCAACGGCACTTGTCACCCTGCTGACAAAACCAAGCAACAAGCCCCCGCCTTTCTGCTCGCCTTGGCTGTTTGAAGAAATCCTCTGAGCGCTTTTTTCAAATAGCTTCACTGTAGCCCCGGGCCCCTGTTCGCGTCCAGCCGACCCTGGCTGCCCACCTGACAGCAACCCTCCACCATCGTTCTTTTTTTCTTCAAGCTCACTCGCATTTTTTTCCAAGGGCAACCCGTCAGGAAAGGTTGGAGCTTCAAGCTTCTTGTCCTGCGCCTCCTCTTCCCCAAGCAAATCCATTATGCAATAGTTGCAATAAGCACGGCTTTTGTGCATCTTAAGCTCATATACTGGAACGTTGACGCCGCACCTGCTGCAGGGCTTGTCATTTGTGCTTGAGCCGCAAGTCAGGCAGCTTGTGCAAACCGGCATGCCGTTTTGGTAGTTCAACTCGTACTCCGCCACGTTTTCGCCGCATGATGAACACTCGCCCATATAACCAATCCGCAAAGATGAGGCAAGCTAGGATGCAAATCGCGCCATAGCAGTGCCTTTAAATCCCCAAAATCCCAAGTCGCCGCTCATCCATTATAGAAATATTTGAGCCAAAGATTTTTTATAATCGGCAGTGTCAGGCTTGTCAGCATGAATGCCGCAGCTGGAACCAATGCATTTTGCCACGGCTGTGCAATCCCGATTGCCTGGAAGTAAACCCCTATGGCGATATATGTGAAGGCTGCAAGAAAACCCCTTCGTGTCAGGCTCGTTTCCCATTTTTTGTCAATCTCAACACTTCTGTTGCGCGCCTCTATCAACCCTAGCCTTTTTTCAATTCCAGTGGCTCTTGCCATGGATTGGTTTCAAACTAGGAAAAATATAAACTAACCTGTGAACTACAATGCGAACAAGCTCCAGGACAGCTAGGCTTATGTTGCAAAAAGTGTCTTATGATAGTATTAAATACAAAGCCATCGTAACTATATCATTGCACCCAGCCGTTG
>VGKX01000043.1 GCA_016866895.1 Candidatus Parvarchaeota archaeon | reverse complement strand
TGAAGCGAGAGGGCAAAGCCCTTGTCCCCTACCACAAACCCGCCCTTCTCGTCAATGAATATCACCCTGTCAGAGTCCCCGTCAAAGGCAATGCCCAAGTCGGCCTTGCTTGCAACTACTGCGGCTTTCAGGTCTTTGAGGTTTGCCTCCGTCGGCTCCGAGGGCCTGCCTGGAAAAGTCCCGTCAATGTGGCTGTTTAGCGTGATTACAGTGCAGCCCAGGTCGCCAAACACATATGGGGCAACAAGAGAAGCAGTGCCGTTTGCGCAATCAATGACTACCTTGAGCTGCCTGCCTGCAAAAACCTGTTTGTCAACGCTATTTAGGATTGTCTGCCTGTGCGCATCAAGTGCCCCTGGATACGCGCTTGTTCTGCCTATTTTCAGGCTTTGTGCGCCCTTGCTTTGCAGCAATTTTGATATTTGCCCCCCGCGCTCCCTTGAGATTGCAACTCCGTCCCAGTCCACAAACTTCAAGGCATTCCACTCAGGCGGGTTGTGCGAGGCAGTGACAACCAAGGCCCCCTGCGCGCCAAGCCTGTGAATCATCAGCTCGGCTGTAGGCGAGGGGGCAAGACCGATGTCAATAACATCAGCGCCGGAGGAGAGTAGGCCGCTTAGGGCTGCACTGTGAAGAAGCGGGCTTGTCAGCCTGTGGTCGCAGGCAAGGATTATTGAGGGTTTTTTGCCCAGGGTTTGCTGCACCCATTGGCCAAATGCCCTTGAAAATTTTACTGCCTCTAGTGGCGTGAGCCTGTCAAATGTGCCCCTCACGCCGTTTGTGCCAAATGAAAGTTCCATTAAACTAACCCTTGTTGGCCGCCAAACAATTCGGTTGCATGCGGCAAAGACATAGAGGTTTGACTGCCAAGGAATTAAAGGCTTAGTTCTAGGCCGTCAGTCGAAGCCACGGTGTTTTTGAATATTTTTCTTGAGGCGGCAAGGGCTTTTGCCCGATCAGGCCTGCCTGGATAGGTCCTAGACTCAAAATGCGACAGCACAAGCATCCTGGCATTTGCCGACTTTGCAAGCCGTGCCGCCATTTGAGGGGAGAGGTGCGGCCAGTCTTTTGGAAGTTTTGCGCCTGGGGCAAGGGAGCACTCTGTTATTAGCATGTCGGCGTCTTTTGCAAGCCTCAAAATGTTCTTGCACGGGCCGGTATCTGTGCAGTAGGAGATTGTTTTGCCTGAAAGCTCAAGCCTAAAGCCAAGGCACGGGTCGGCGTGCACAAGGGGCAGGGCAAGGGCATTGCAGGCAAGGCGGTTTTTACCGGGGCGCAGCCCGTGCAGCGTGGCTTTTGCCTTGTTTTTTCCAAGGGGAAGCGTGAAGGGGTGCCTGAGAAGCCTTCTTAGGTGGGGCAGGTATGCGCTTTTTGCAAAAATCCGCACAACAAACCTGGAATCAAGCATTGGCAGGATGTGAAGCCCTATTATGTGGTCCAGATGGATGTGCGAGAGGAGAATGTCGACATTGAAAACCCTGTGTTTTTCGCAAAGGGCCTTAAGCCTGAACAATCCGTCGCCTGCGTCAAAAACTATTGCGCGGCCTTCTAAGACGGCTGCGATGCACTGGGTGTTGCCTGCTGCAGAGGCATACCAGCCGCTTGTGCCAAGAAAAACTATTTTCATGCCAATTACTCTCCCTTGCTGCGCCATCTTTGCCCAATGGTTTGAACAATGACTTAAGTGGCTTGCACCCTATTAGTGGGGGCTTGCGCCTCTTTTAGTTTTTGCTTGGGGGTTTTTGCGCACTTGCCTTTACCCAGGGTTTTGAGCACTTAGATACCCATTTATATGCAAATAAATAAAACCATTAAAGGGGGCAGATATAATAGTGCAGCCTAGTTGTATTCAAAGTCGCCACAGCTGAACCAAAACCATGAAGGCAGGATGCATTGCAATGGCAGACGGCATTTGAAATCCAGGCAATGTGGCAAGGCGCAACGCAGACGTATTTGCAAGCGGAAAACAGGAAAAAAGCTGATGGGAAAATGAAAAAAACCGCGGCCATATTCATTGACAGGGACGGCGTGATAAATAAGCGCATGGACACCTATGTCACCGACCCCAGGGAATTTGTTTTTGAGCAAGGCGCAATTGAGGGGCTTCGTGCCATAAGCGCCCTTGGGCTTCCCATATTCATTGTGACAAACCAGTCAATATTAAGGCGGGGGCTTGCAGACGAGAAAATGCTAAAGAGGATACATGACAAGATGGAGGGGGAGCTTTGGAAGGCGCAAATCAGGATTAGGAAGATTTACTACTGCCCTCACCTGCCCGGGGACGGCTGCTTGTGCAGGAAGCCGCAAATCGGGATGCTTTTGCAGGCACAGGAGGAGTTCAAAGTGGATTTGGGAAAGTCATTTGTGATTGGGGATGCGACAGGGGACATGCAGCTTGGGAAAAATGCAGGCTGCAAGACAATTCTTGTAAGGACGGGATATGGAGGGGGCGACGGGCGGCACCAGGCAGTGCCTGATTTCGTTTGCGACAATTTGGCGCAGGCTGCCAAAGCAATTAAAGGCTGCCTTGAGAACAGTGGAAAGTGAGCAGAGGAAGGCATGTTTATGAGGGTCTTGATTGTCTCGAACTTTTTTTACCCGCACACAGGCGGGATTGAGAAAAACGCATTTGAGCTTGCAAGGCAGCTTGCGGCAGGCGGGAGAAGCGTTCAGGTTGTGTGCTGTGCTGGAGCCGGAGAAAAGTGCGGCAGGCAGAACATAGGGCAGATTGGAGTGAGGAGGGCCTGGACTCCATTCAAGTACGAAAGCGCGGCTATTTCGCCCCTGATTTTCTTCGACATTTTGTTCGAAAGGTTTGACGCCGCGCTTATCCACGAGCCAAACCCAGTGACAAGCGTGCTTGCCTGGGCTGCGTGCAAGATAAAGAGAAAGCCGTATTTTGTCACCTACCATAGCGACATTTACAAGAAAGGGGGTCTTGCAGCGCCTCTCAAGTGGGCTTATGTGAACCTGCTCCAAAAGCCCCTTATACTGGGTGGCGCAAAAAAGATATTTGCCACAACCCCGACCTATGCCTACGAGGTTTCAGAGGTGCTGCCTGCATTCAAAGGCAAGATTGCAATTTCCCCTAACGGGGTTGATTTGCAGGAGTTTTGCCAGGGGATAAAGGATGGGGCGCTTGCAGGCAGGCTTGGGTTGGATGGAAAAAAAGTCGTGCTGTTTGTTGGCAGGCTGATTCCATACAAAGGAGTTGAGGTGCTGCTGGAGGCATTTGGGGATGTTTTGAAAAATGTGCCTGACGCAACACTTGTGATTGTCGGGCAGGGGCCGCTAAGAGCGAGGCTTGAGGAAAAGTGCAGGGCGCGGGGAATTGAAAAAAGCGTTGTGTTTGCAGGCAGGGCGCCAGAGGGAAAGCTTGCGGACTATTACAGGCTTGCGGATGTGTTCGTGCTTCCGTCCATTTACAAGACAGAGGCGTTTGGCATTGTGCTGCTTGAGGCAATGGCATGCGGCGTCCCGTGCATTGGGACTGATGTTTCAGGCACAAGGCATGTGCTGGAAAACGCCGGGATAGTTGTCAGGGCGGCAGATGCAAAGGCGCTTGCCGATGCAATAGGCAAGGTGCTTTTGGACAGGCAACTTGCAAAAAGGCTTGGGCAGGACGGGTTGGCCAGGGCAAGGGGCTTTGAGTGGAAAGCCGCCCTAAGCCCGGTTCTTGACGAAATGAAAGGAATTGAAGCGGAAAAAACTTGAGGCGGGAAAAGTATGGAAATGTCTGAAGAAAGCAAGGTTATGGCAAGGGGCACGTTTTGGCAGAACCTGACAAACGTTGCCTACAGGCTTGTCTCGTTTGTCTACACGATTGCCATTGCAAGGATGGTTTCCCAGGAGGAAGTGGGGCTTTTTTACTTTGCCCTTGGCATTGTCGGAGTCATTGGGGTTTATGCCGACTTGGGGCTTGCATCCGCAGTGCAAAGATATGTCCCGTATTATTTGGGCAGAAAAGAGGGGGGAAAGGCGCTTGATGTGATGAAGTATGCCGTGCTTTTGGGCATGGCACTTGTCCTATTAATGACAGCCCTGACGTTTTTCTTGGCGCCAAACATAGCGGGATTTTTCCAAAACCCGAAGCTTGAGCCGGTCATAAGGCTTTTTGCATTCCATCTTGTAGCACTCCAGGCTTTCAACATAGCAAGTGCGCTTCTTGTGGCCCTCAAAAAAATCAAGGAGGCTGCGTTTGGGC
Source organism: Candidatus Parvarchaeota archaeon (assembly GCA_016866895.1). Classification (NCBI taxonomy): domain Archaea; kingdom Nanobdellati; phylum Candidatus Parvarchaeota; species Candidatus Parvarchaeota archaeon. The sequence goes on along the minus strand of VGKX01000043.1, from coordinate 3,732 downwards.
TTGGGCTGCAAAACATTGCAAAGCTTGCGGCTACACTTGTGCTTATTGCATCGCTTGGGGCAAGCGCCTCTGCGCTGACAATAGGATTTGTTGCCTCGTTTGCAATAGCCTCTTTCTACCTGATTTGGAGCCTGCTTGGGCATATAAGGCACGTTGAGGCCGCCTGTGCCGGAAAGGATAGGGCCGGCCTTGGCATTGTCATGGAGCTTGTCCCTTTTGGGATTTCCATGGTCGGAGTCATGTCTTTTGGGATGATTCTGAATTATACTGACAGGATGATGCTTGGCTATTTTCTTGGGCAGGAGGCAAATGTGCAGATAGCCATTTACACGATTGCAACCGGCTTTGCAAGCCTCATATTCATGTTCTCAGGCTCCCTTATCCAGATATTTTTCCCCGTGGTGTCCGAGCTTGTCGGGAAAAACGACTACAAGAGGATAAATGCAGCGTCGCACACAGCCCTTCGCTGGATGATGTTTGTCTCCGTGCCAATCCTTGCGTTTATTGTGGCGTTTGGCGCGCCCATTTTGCGCGTTCTTTACGGCCCTGCATACGAAGCCGGCTTTTTGACGCTTGCATTTTTTGCAATCGGCAATTTTGCAAGCCTGCTTAGCTCCCCCCAAAAGCTTGCCCTGGCCGGCATGAGGCTTGTTGAAATTGAACTTGTCGCCTCGGCAGCTGGCGCGCTTCTCAATTTTGTGCTTAACATTTTGCTGATTCCAAGGTTTGGGATAGGGGGGGCTGCTTTTGCAAGCATGGTGTCTTTTGCCCTTGTAAGCCTCATTTTGAACTGGTTTGCAAAGCATAAGTTTGGCTTCAGGCTCAAAGACAGCATATGGAAAAACATCGCCGCCGCAGTGGTTGCCTATCTTGCGCTCCAGGCAGTCGAGCTTGTTGCATATGACAGGATTGTTAACCTGCCTTTTGCGATATCAGACGGAACGCTGGCAGGCGCGCTTGCAGACAAGCTTGTGAAAGTTGCGCTTCTGTCAGCATTCATGGTCTTTGGGGGGATTGTGTACCTTGCAATGCTCAATTATTTCAGGCTGTTTGAAAAGGAGGACTCCCAGATATTGGCAAAAATCCTGGCGAGGATGGGGCTTCCAAATTACGCCAGGAAAATATTCGCAAGGATTGTGTTCTGGAACCAAAAGGAGATACAATGATGGAGAAGAAGAAAATAAAAACGGGCGCAGGCCGCAAGGCGCAAATGCCCCAAGCCGTAATACTTGCCGGCGGGCTTGGGACGCGACTTAGGCCCCTGACCTACTCAGTCCCAAAGCCAATGGTTAAAATTGAGGGCAGGCCGTTTTTGGGCTATTTGCTTGGGCTTGTTGCAAGGCTTGGAGTGCGCGATGTGCTATTGCTTACAGGGTACAAGCATGAAAAAATAAAAGATTATTGCAGGGACGGGGAAAAGTGGGGGCTTGAAATCAGGTACTGCAGGGAAAAGAGGCAGCTTGGCACTGGCGGGGCCATAATTAATGCCTCAAGGTTGATTGGAAGCTGCGCCCTTGTGCTAAACGGAGACACATACCTGGAGCTTGACTTGGAGGGATTTTTGAAATTCCACAAAAAAAGCGGGGCGCTTGTAAGCGTTCTTGCAAAAAGGGGCAGCCTGAAGGACAGGGGGGCTGTTGTGGCGGGCAGGGGCGGCAAGGTTGAAAGGTTTCTTGAAAAGCAGGGAAGGGGAAGGGGCCTGTTCAATACAGGGGCCTACCTTATTGAAAAAAGGGCGCTTGTGGCCCTGAAGTCCCTTGCCAAAAAAGGGAGGATTGAAAAAAAGTTTTCAATGGAGTCTGATGCATTCCCGATTATTTGCCGCATGGGAAAGCTTTATGCCTACAAGTCTGCAGGAAGGTTCATTGACATGGGCACGTTTAGGGCACTTGCAAGGGCCGGCAAGGTGATACTGGATAAAAAGTGAAAGGCCGGGCCTTAAAGCGATTTGATGCAAATGCGCGGTTATTTTGTTTATTGCAACTACGGAGGGTGAGCGGATGGAGGAAAAAATAAAGGCAACGTTTGAAGAAAATGTCGAGGTCCACAAAAAGGCTGCGCAGCTTGCGCCAAAGCTTGCGGCGATTTCAAAGGCGCTTGTAAAGGCATACAGAGGGGGGAACAAGATGCTCATATTCGGAAACGGCGGCTCTGCTGCAGACGCGCAGCACATAGCGGCAGAGCTTGTGGGAAAATACATGCTTGAGAGGCCTTCCATGCCGGCCCTTGCCCTCAACGTCAACGCATCTGCAATGACTGCAACTGCAAACGACTACTCTTATGACAATGTGTTTGAGCGGCAGGTTGAGGGCTTGGCGGTTAAGGGTGATGTGGTTGTTGGGATAAGCACAAGTGGCAATGCGCAAAGCGTGATTAGGGGCCTTGGTGCCGGCAGGAAAAAAGGGTGTACAACAGTGCTTCTTACAGGGGCGACAGGCGGACGCGCGCATGGGATTGCCGACTTTGAGCTCAATGTGCCAAGCAACAAGACCCCCAGGATACAGGAGGTCCACATACTTTGCGGGCACATCATATGCGAAATAATCGAGCAGGAGATGTTTGGAAAGAAATAGGGTTCAAAAAGAATTGGGATTATAGGGTCAGGATTCCAACAGGCGCTCTATTTTGCCCACATGGTTTTCAAAGTAGAAATTATTGGAATGGTCCAGCCCGGCTTTTTGCACTTGAGAATAATACGCAGGCTCCTTTAACTTTGAAAGCGCGGCCAGAAATTCCTGCCTTGAGCCGACTTTTATTGCAGCCTTGGAGACTTCTTGCGGGATTGTGGATTGTGAGAAAACGATTACCGGAATTCCAACGCGCTGCGCCTCAAGAATGTTAAGGCCAAAGCCCTCCGAAATTGAGGGAAGGAAAAACGCATCAAGCGAGGCATAGGTTTGCACAAGCTTTGACTCTTCAACAAAATCCCCAAAGCTGACAGCGCCGCCTAACCCAAGTTTGCGGACTGTGTCTTGCAGCATGGGCTTTTGCACCCCCTGGCCAAAAATTGAGAAAGTCAGGGATTTGTCAGACTTGTAGGCATATGAAAAGTATTCAAGGGCAGCTGCAAGATTCTTCCTGCCTATTAGCGAGCCTATGTATCCGATTCGGAAGTTTTTTCCACTGGAGCTGTTTTTGGCCGGGACAAAGATGTTTGAAATTCCATGCGCAACTACTTTTACATCCCCTCTGCCGGAAATTTTTTCAAGCGAAGCTTTGGAAAGCGAGGAGTTGCAGGTGAGTATGCTTGAGGCTTTTATCGAATGAATGGATGCAGCTGTGTAGAATTTATTTAGCATGAACCTGAATGCAGAGGAGATCGGGTTCTGTGCTTTTGGTGGTTTTTCAAATGAGTCTGCATCATGGAAAACCAAAAGCACTTTTTTTCCCTTTAGGAATAAGTGCGAGAGGAATCCGGCCTCCGGATGGGCTATGACAAATGCATCAAACTTATTGCGGTTGAAAAACAGGAACAGTGGCGTGAGAAATGCGAGACGTGCCAGAAGAGTGCTGCCAATCAGAAACTTCACTTGGTGCTTTTTTGAGAGGCCCTCGCACAGAAGCCGCGAGTAGGTTGAAAGGCCCGACTTGGCTGTGCTATTTGGGTAAAAGGAAAGGATGCAGATTTCCATGGACATCCCGATTTGCAGGTTGCTTGTTTGCAGGTTGCTTGTTTGCAGGTTGCTTGCTTGCAGGTTGCTTGCTTGCAGGTTGCTTGTTTGCAGGTTGCTT
>VGKX01000042.1 GCA_016866895.1 Candidatus Parvarchaeota archaeon | reverse complement strand
TATGTCGTGCTCAACAAGATGTGAGTCAAGCTCCACGTTTTCTGCCGACATGTAGTCAAACACGAACTCCGCGGGCTTTTTTCCAAGCCTTCCCTGCCAGAGCATTTTTTCACCCTTCTCAAATCCTTTTCCGATTTTTTTATCCATAACAATCACTTCGCACAACTTGGGAAATTTCTTAAGATAACTCCTATTGTTTGCACTATTAATATTACTTTCTTACCTTTTCAGCCCCAACCTTCAAGCATGGCTTATTTATAACTTCTTTGTTTTATTTGGAACAAAATGTTTCAAATGTTGTTCCACCCAGACTTCAACACGCGGCAGTTTGAGGATTTGGAGAAGAAAAAGCCGCGCACCCCAATGGCTCAAAGGGAGCGGCTGTTCAACTCACCTGACAAGGGCAAAAACAACGAGTTAATTCTGCAGAATTTTTTGGATTTTGTTATGGACGGGTAAAAGTCCAATAAAGCAATATCTTTAAAATTCTTGGCTGGCAAGTTTAGCTGTGGGTCGCAAGTGTTATACAAAAATCCACAAGACAGCCTTGTTGCTGCGCTAGTTCTTTCAGACGGTTCTGTTTTTTTTGGCAAGGGGTTTGGCTGCGAGGGTACATACTCAGGCGAGCTTGTCTTCAACACGTCCATGACAGGCTACCAGGAGGCGCTTACCGACCCGTCGTATGCAGGCCAGGTCCTGACAATGACCTACCCTCTTATTGGCAACTACGGAATCAATCCTGACGATTTTGAAAGCCTCAAGGTGCACGTATCGGGTTTTGTTGTTCGGCAGCTTTGCAGAGAGCCGCACCATTACAAATCAGACAGGAGCGTCTCAAGGCTTCTTTTGGACCACGGCATTGGTGGCATTGAAGGTATTGATACAAGGGCTGTAGTCAGGAAAATCAGGACCCAGGGCGTAATGCCCTGTTCACTTTATGTGGGTTCCAATCAGCCCGACCTTCCAAGTCTTTTGCAGCATGCCAAGAAAGACCATTATTCGGCAGTTGATTTTGTTGGCAAGGTGACTCAAAGCAAAACCAGGAGGTTTGGCAAGGGCGCAAAATCAGTGGTTCTTATCGACTGTGGGGCAAAATACAACATTGTCCGCGAGCTGGTAACAAGGGGGCTTGAAGTAATTGTCGTGCCTGCATACACTGATGCAAAAACTATCAAGGACTACAGCCCTTCGGGAATAGTTGTTTCAAACGGCCCAGGCGACCCGGAACTGCTCGGCTCAATTGCCGCAACAGTCAAGTCATGTTTTGACTTTCCAATGCTTGGCATCTGCCTTGGCCACCAGATAATAGGAAAAGCTGCTGGCGCAAAAACCTTCAAGCTCAAATTCGGCCACAGGGGCAGCAATCACCCAGTGCTGGACATTGAAAACGACCGCGTGATGGTAACCACCCAAAACCACGGCTATGCAATCGACATCTCGGGGCTCTCCAAGGATTTCAAGCAGACACATATCAATTGCAATGACAACACCAACGAGGGCATTGCGCACAAGTCGCATCCAATCTTCTCGGTGCAATACCATCCTGAAGCCTGTCCAGGGCCGCAGGACTCAAAATACCTGTTTGACAAGTTTGTGAAAAGTTTGTGAAAAAATTTGGCGAGGCGGTGTTATGAAAAATTACCTTGGCATAAAAGGCATGAAAAAGGAGGAGCTGGCAAGGCTGGTTGAGTCGGCTGCAAAAATCAAGGCAGAATACAAGGCAGGGGCAAAAAACGCCTCACTTGCAAACAAGACACTTGTGATGCTTTTTGAAAAACCCTCAACGCGCACAAGGCTTTCCTTTGAGGCCGGCATGACGCAACTAGGCGGGCATGCAATCTACTTTGATTTTATAACAAGCCAAATCTCAAGGGGCGAAACCATAAGCGATACTGCCAATGTAATGTCGGGTTATGCGGATGCAATAATGGCAAGGCTTTTCAAGCACGCTGACCTGCTTGAGCTGTCGCGCCATTCAAGCATCCCGGTGATAAACGGCCTTACCGACCTTGAGCACCCCTGCCAGGCGCTTGCAGATGTCCTTACAATGCACGAGCTTGGCAAGCTTGGCAAAGGCAAGACCATTGCCTATGTGGGCGATGCGGCAAACAATATCGCAAACTCGCTTATGCTTGCATGCGCCATGATGGGCTCAAGCGTCCGACTTGTATGCCCTGCAGGCTTCCCGCCAAATAATGAATTTGTTGCCGAGGCCTCAAAGCACTCGAAGGTTGCTGTGGAGACAGACCTGTCAGGGGGCGTTGCTGGGGCTGATGTTGTCTACACCGATGTCTGGGTCTCGATGGGAATGGAGGAGCAGCAATCTGAGCGGCTCAAGGCATTTGGGCCCTACCAGGTGACAAGCCAGGTGATGGCTAAGGCCAAAAAGGACGCAATTTTCATGCACGACTTGCCGGCGCACAGGGGGCTTGAGGTGGCAGCTGACGTGATTGACGGAAAGCAGTCCGTCGTATTCAGGCAGGCTGAAAACAGGCTGCATGCGCAAAAGGCGCTTCTGCTTGAGCTAATGGCGGGGAAAAAATAAGCATCAATTATCGAACACTGGTGTTTGCAATGGTAAATTTGAAAGAATTTTTCAAGCCTACAAAGGTCAAATTGTTATTATCTCTAATAGTCTTTATTGTATTTGTACCTGTACTATCAACATACATCCAGGTTTATTGCGATATGCCACCGTGTCCGCTGGTTGCAACAGGGAATAAAGTGCCTTTCATTTTTATGCTGTTCGGTGGTCCACTATACTCATATAAAACTTCATTAGATGCTGCTACACTCATCTTCGGTTTTATAATTTCTTACACTGCTTCCTGTTTGATAGCCCCAGTTTGCTCTAATAATACTAAAAACAGGTGATATCATGGACTGGAATGAATTTTTGAGACCGACAGGCAAGAAATTCCTTGCAACAGCGCTTGCTTTCATGCTTTTTGTGCCATTCCTTACATTTCTTAACGGATTTTGCCTTGAAAATGTGAATCCGGACGGACGTGGGCACACAACAACCGGATGCAAAATAGAAACCGGCTCAATCTTGATGTTTGCTCTGACTGGATTTAACCGACTCTATAAAGTAGATATTGTCTCGCTATTGCTGGGTGTTATAATTTCCTATATTGCAGCATGTCTGTTCGTTATAATCTATTCAAAATATCGAAAACAGGTGAAAAAATGAACTTAAAGGAGTTTTTGAAGCCGACAAGAAAAAAATGGCTTGTGGTCTTGGTTGTTTTTGCCATATCCGTGCCAATCATTGATTTTACGGCGTATCCCTACGATAGACCAGGTTCTCAATACATACACAACTACCCAGATCGTCAAACGCTGTCAATCGCAGGTTTGGCATACCACTACCTTACAAATAATTTCTTCAAGGGCTCAAGCTGGTTTGTTGAGGTGGACGTGAGTTTATCCGCCATAGGAATACTTGTTTCCTACCTGGCAGCGAGTGTAACCGTCACCGTCCTTGGAAAACACTCAAAGAACAATGTGGCAAAATGGACTTAAACTGAATAATCGCGGAGGCTTGAATGTGGAAGGAATAAAAAAAGTCCTAGTGATTGGAAGCGGGCCAATTGTAATCGGCCAATCCGCGGAGTTTGACTACTCGGGAAGCCAGGCGTGCCAGTCCTTGCGGGAGGAGGGGCTTGAAGTTGTGCTTGTAAATTCCAACCCTGCAACCATCCAGACTGACAAGAACATAGCCGACAGGATTTACATTGAGCCAATCAGGGCGGACTTTGTAGAAAAGATAATTGAGAAGGAAAAACCTGATGCACTGCTTGCCACAATGGGCGGGCAGACTGCGCTAAACATTGCCATGGATCTTCACAAAAACGGCGTTCTTCAAAAGTGGGGCGTCAGGCTTTTGGGCACTGGAATTGAGGCTATAGAGCTTGCAGAAGACCGGGGCTTATTCGCAAAGACAATGCGGGAGCTTAAACAGCCAATCCCAAAGTCTGTTGCGGCAAACACTGTACAAGAAGCCAATGAATTTGCCAGGCTGCACAGCTTTCCGCTAATTTTGCGGCCTGCCTTCACTCTTGGCGGAACAGGCGGTGGCATTGCCCGCAACAAAGAGGAATTTGAGCATTTGCTTGAGCTTGGCTTCACCCTCTCGCCAACACACCAGATTCTAATTGAGGAGTCTGTACTTGGCTGGGCGGAATTTGAGTACGAGGTAATGAGGGACATGCACGGAAATTGCATTACAATCTGCAACATGGAAAACATTGACCCCATGGGCGTGCACACAGGAGAGAGCATCGTAGTTGCTCCGGCTCAGACACTTACTGACCAGGAGCACCAGAGGTTCAGGACCGCGGCAATCCAGATAATAAGCAGGCTTGGGATAATAGGCGGGTGCAACATCCAGTTTGCGCTGAACCAGAAGACTGGCCAGTATGTTGTTGTTGAGGTCAACCCCCGCCTGTCGCGCTCAAGTGCGCTTGCCTCAAAGGCAACAGGATACCCAATCGCCAGGGTTGCAGCCAAAGTAGCTTTGGGCAAACCGCTTTACAAAATCCAGAATGCAGTCACAAAATCAACTCCTGCCTCATTTGAGCCTTCCCTGGACTACTGCGTTGTCAAAATACCCAGATGGCCCTTTGACAAGATGCCACAGGTCAACCGCACCCTGGGCACTCAGATGAAATCAACCGGGGAGGCAATGGCAATAGGCAGAACGTTTGAGGAAGCGCTGCAAAAATGCCTCAGAAGCACCGAAGTAAAGCAGCCTCGGCTTGCGCCAGATGCGCTTCAGTTGCACCTGACAAGCCCGACTGACCTGAGGCTCTTTGCACTGCTTGAGTCTTTGCGCCTTGGCACAAGCATTGAAAAGCTTGAGAAAATGACTTGCATCCACCGATGGTTTTTGGACAGGTTTTCAAGCATAGTAGAAGTTGAGAAGCAACTCATGCGCCAGCCTCTAAACGGCCCACTTTTGCTTCGGGCAAAGAAAATGGGCTTTTCCGACAGGCAGATAGCGGCGCTTTGCAGCATGCCGGAGCTTGAGGTGCGAAAGCTTCGAAAAAACGAGGGCATAATGCCTGTTTACAAGATGGTTGACACCTGCGCTTCTGAGTTTGATGCAAAAACCCCCTATTACTATTCCACCTACGAGCAGGAAAACGAGTCAGTTGGGCAGACTGATGGAAAAAATGCGCAAGAAGGCCAAGGGCAAAAAGTCGTAATTATCGGCTCAGGGCCAATAAGAATCGGGCAGGGCATTGAGTTTGACTACTGCTGCTGCCACGCGTCATTCGCTCTGAGGGAAATGGGCTACAAGTCCATAATGATAAACAACAATCCTGAAACGATAAGCACGGATTTTGACACTTCCGACAAGCTGTATTTTGAGCCTCTGACATTTGAGGATGTAATGAACGTTATTGAGAACGAAAATCCACTTGGCGTTATTGTCCAGTTTGGCGGCCAGACTTCCATCAACCTTGCACAGCCGCTGCACGGTGCCGGGGTAAAGATACTTGGCACGCAGGTGGAGGGAATAGACATTGCAGAAGACAGGGAAAAATTCAGGCAGCTTCTCTCAAGCCTTGGAATAAGCCAGCCTGCCAACGGCACTGCCACAGACGCGCAGCAGGCGATGGCTGTTGCAAGCAAAATCACCTATCCTGTTGTTGTCAGGCCAAGCTATGTGATTGCCGGGCGGGGGATGGCTATCATTCATGACGAGGACGAGCTGAGGCATTACATTGGCGAGTCGCTTGACGTTTCTGAAAGAAGGCCTGTTCTGATAGACAAGTACATAGACAATGCGGTTGAGTGCGAGATTGACGGAATCAGCGACGAATCCGGGCTTTTTATAGGGGGGATAATGGAGCACATAGAGCGGGCCGGCGTGCACTCAGGGGACGCAAGCTGCGTCACCCCATGCGTCAAGCTAAAGCCGCATGTCCAGCGCCAGCTTGAGGAATACTCGGCAAAGATTGCCCTTGCCCTCAAAAACATCGGCTCAATAAACATCCAGTATGTAGTCAAGGACGACAAGATACTTGTTCTTGAGGCAAACCCCCGAGGCAGCCGCACGATTCCCTACCTTTCAAAGGCAATCAATCTCCCTCTCGCAAAGCTTGCAACAAAGGCAATCATGGGCAAAAGCCTAAAGGACCTGGGGCTTGGCAGGACGCCAAAACTTGGCTACTTTGCAGTCAAAAGCGTTGTTTTTCCATTCCTCAAGCTGCCTGGGGTTGACATTGTGCTTGGGCCTGAGATGAAAAGCACTGGTGAGAGCATGGGGCTTGACCATGATTTTGCAGGAGCCTACTTCAAGGCCCTGCTTGGGGCAAGTATGCGAATCCCCTTTTCAGGCGCCCTTGCACTTAGCCTAAAAGACGAGGACAAAGCACGAGGCGCCAAAATAGCGGCCAAGCTTGCCTCAATTGGGTTTGAAGTTTACGCGACTGCAGGCACTGCAAGGGAAAAGGAAAAGGGCACGGATGTGAAGCTTCTCAGGAAGCTTGCCGACGGCGAGCCAAACATTCTTTCATTGCTTTCGCAAAAAAAACTCTCCTTAATCATTAACACTCCACGCAAAGGGAGAAATGCGGCAACAGACGGGTACAAAATCAGGAGGGCTGCCCTTGAGCACAACATTCCCTGCATCACAAGCATAGAGGCTGCCGAAAACCTTGCAGATGCAATTATCCGCGCTAAAGGACAGGGACTAAAAGTCAGCGAGCTTGCAGAATACTACTAGTAGCTAACCTTGCAGGCTCAGGCCAAATTACGCAAGCGGCATCATTATAAGCCCGGAAATTAAAACTGAAATTTTGGGGCCGAACAATGGGCGAAAAACTCAAATTCTCAATCCTGGGCTTTCTTGCGGCGGCCGTGGTTGTGCTTGCCTTGATTGGTATTGGCATGCTTGTCCCATCCTGGCAGCAGGTTTCATCTGCGCGGGCAGTTTTCTCTCCAGGCTCTGATGATGAAATATTGGGGCTTCTGGACAGCGCGCAAAAAAGCATAGACATTGAAATGTATGTCTTCACGGAAAAGTCAGTGGCGCAAAAGCTTATCGACAAGGCGCAACAGGGGGTTGATGTCCGCGTAATCCTTGAGCTGAGGACCATTGACAGCGGCAAGGTCTTGAGTATGGCACGTTTTCTCCAGCAAGGAGGGGTAAAAGTCCGCATTGCATCCAATGACTTTGCCCTCACGCATGCCAAGTCAATTGTCGTTGATGGCAATAAGGCCCTTATAGGCAGCATCAATTTTTCCAAGTCTGCACTTTCAAAAAACAGGGAAGCCGCAGTCATTGTTGAGGGAAATTTTGTCGGCCAATTCCAGGAAATTTTTAATTCGGACTGGGAGGCGGCCGCAGAAATTTGAATCACTGAAAGATACTTTCCAATGAGGGATATATGGTGCTGGGCCTGTGCCCCTGCCACATGTTATTGGCTAGCCGAACTTGGGGCTGCCGCCTTTGCCTCCCTCATCTCCCTCCTGCTTTTTTGACCCCTGTTCCCTTTTCCTTTTTTCGACCATGCCCCACATCTTTTCCTTGTCGCCAAGCTCGTGGAGCTGCTCCAGCCTCTTTTTCAGCTTGCGCAGGCTTTTGCGCCGTTTTTTTCTTTGCTCCAGCTTTTTGGCCTTTGCTTTTTTTTGCTCGCTTTCGACAAGCCTTTTCACCGCGCTTTCGCTGTTTTGCCTTGCCTTGTGCTCAAGCTCCTTGAATGATTTGAATATGTCGCTGTCGCGCTTGAACTCGCTTTCCATGTGCTGCTTGATTTTTTTTTGCGCAAATGCGTGCATATGACCAATCCCCGCTACCAATGCCCAGAGTCCGGCCGTCTTTAGCCGTCTAGATACTCAAGCTCAATATTATAATCAGATGTTTTTACATCATGCCTGTTTATCAAAAGCACATAACCTCCTGGCACAATTTCAGTATAGTTTATCCCTGAGGCAAAAGGCTTGTAATACGTGTAGTCAGCCCTTGTCGGCTCAAAATACGCCCCCTGGGCAGGTGCCTTGTTGATTATGTAAAAATCAAGGGGGAAGCTGAGA
>VGKX01000041.1 GCA_016866895.1 Candidatus Parvarchaeota archaeon | reverse complement strand
ATACCTTGAGATAATTGAAAACGAGCTTGAACCACTCTCACCTGCCCATGCGCACATACTTTACGATGTTTTGAGGCAGGTGAAAAGGCATATAAGATTCAAACAGGGGGACTATCTTGAAGCCGACCTACGCAGGTATTTCACACCGGAAAACATCCTGATTTCACTTCTATACCTTGCAGAGTGCGAAAAGCTTCCCGAGATTGACAAACCAAGGAAGGAAGGATTCAAGGAAATGATTAAAGCAAAGCTTGAAGCGGTTATGCAGATAAATTCGCAAATCGAGCAAAGCCTTGAAAATCTTAAGACAAATACCAGGGCGGATATTGGCAATTCTAATAAAATCGCATATCTTGAGGCAACTCTGCACGACCTTGACTTGGACGTGAAAAGCCTTGTTGAGAGGAAAAGCACAGACAAACCAATACAGATAACTTACAGCGAAGCCATCACCCCAGGCACAAAACAGATGCCAAAAGAAGTTAAGTTGGTCTTGCACTCGGAAAATTTTGGAAAAGAAGCAGGTGGGAGAGCAAAAAAAATCGAGATTGAGATGCACACTGCGTTGCGAAAAAGCGAGATGGATGAGGTGGCGCACAGGCAGGCGGATAATATTTCATTTGACAGAGTCTTGTTTGGAGCACCGTACAGTCTGGAGAGGATTGGCAGCGACTTCACACCCCGTCAAACAAATTATTTAACACTTGTCGGCCCGCTTGTCGAAGGCATTGATGAGATAGCCAAATTTGACAGGCAGAAAGACACTGGAAAAACAGAGCTTGGGCTCATTGCAAAAAGCGTTGATGCCAGTGCGCTAAATGGAATAATGATTAAGCTTGAAGATGGCAGGATAATTGAGAACCCTGCAAGGCTTTTGAAGGGCAAAAATGAAATTATGGAGCATGCAAAAAGCGTTGTTGGGAGCGATTACAAAGAAAAAGTTGCAGAATACATGAGGTTGAGAAAACTCCACACAATAAATGCAATGGCTGGCATTGTGCACATGAATAAGTTTGCAAACTTGAACGCATCGTTAAAAACGCTTGCCCAACGGATTGGGGTAAAATAAGTGAATATTGCAGAGGAGATGGCATCAGGACAGCTGGTTTAATTTGGATTGACACCTGTTATTGGAATTGCTGCTGCTTTCTTTGATTTGGTTGGACATGCCAAACAACGCAATTTTGCTTTTGCCATCCTGTGATTATTGCCCTACTGCCATAACATACAGATTGGTTTATATAAGTCTTTTTTTAGATAAGCAACTTATGGTAATGTCCGACTTTGACATAAAAAAGGCAATAGCGCAAAAAAGGCTTGTTTTTTCGCCAAAACTAAAGCCAGACCAGATAGGCGGGGCAAGCATTGACCTGACCCTTGATGGCGTATTTTGGAAGTTCAAAAAAAAATACGAGTGCTCCAAGCGGCCTGTTGACCTTTCAAAAGTAGGCTTCCAAAAGGCCACGCAAAAGATAGTGGCAGATTCCCTAACCCTCAAGTCTCAGGAAATGTGTCTTGGGCTGACAGTTGAAAAAATAACCCTGGCGCCTGACATAATGGGGACACTTGAGGGAAGAAGCAGGTTTGCGCGCATGGGCCTTGCAGTGCACATAACTTCGGCGCTTGTGCAGCCAGGAAGCTCAAACAGGCAGGTGCTTGAAATAGTGAATATGGCCCCTTTTCCAATCACAATCAGAAGCGGGATGAGGATTTCACAGGTCGTTTTTGAAAGCCTTGAGAACCCGACAGGCAGGCCCTACGCAAAATTCGGGCATGTGGCAAGAAACCAGTAGAAGTGCGCAGACAAAATGACAGCTCTGCTTGTAATGCGCGGCTGCAGCAAAAACCGATGGTTGGATTGGATGTGGGCCGGATTGATAAAAAAGCTGTTCTTGCAAATCAGGGAAAACCTGCTTTTGGTCCCTGAAAAGAATTTCAGGCAGCAGCACGGGGAGGGCAGGTATTTTTGGCAGCTTGCGTACATGATTTTCTGCCTTGTGCTTTCAATGCCCATAAATGCATACATAACATATGTCGGCTATGAGCAAGGATTCATAGGGGCAGGGCCAAACTGGTTTGCAGCCCTAGGGCCGCAGGCGAAGGTTTTTGTAGCAATAGTTTCAACTGTGATTGGGCTTGGAGTGGGAATTGCCCTTTTCTGGTTCATTGCGTTTATAGTCCATCTTGCAATAAAGCGGCTTGGAGGCACGGAAGGCTTTGAAAGCACGATGCTTGTTTTTGTAACAAGTAACACCGGCAACTTCATTTTCAGCAGGATTCCGCTTGTAGGCATGGCCTTTTCGCTTCTGGCCCTGTACAACTGCGTGCAGGGCATGAAACAGGTGCATGGTATTTCAACAGCCAGGGCAGTGGCTGCCGTGGTGGTGCTGCCTATTGCCTTACTCGGGCTTTTCCTGGTGTTTTTCGGTGGACTGGTTTTGTCAAGGGCCATATAGGGGCAGCATGGCTAAAGGAGGCACGCACTGAGGCAGATTCAGGCTTAGTGTTTTATATATTGGCGGCAAAATGCCTTCCATGTACGAGATTAGGATTCACGCAAGCTCTGGCCAGGGGGCAACAGCCTGCGGCAAGATAATTGCCGCAGCCGCGTTCCATGAGGGGAAATACTCCTCCTCGTTCACATTTGACGGCTTTGACACAAACGACGGCACGCAAATTGCCTACTGCAGGATTGACGAGGCTGCGATAAAAAAATTCCATAAAATTGCAAAGCCGGACTGCATAATAGTGCTTGACGAAATGGTGCTTTCGCTTCCAAGCACCCTTGACGGGCTTGAGGAGCCGGGAAAAGTGATTGTCAACACGCCAAAGACGCGCTTTGAGCTTAAAACCGGCGAGAAAAACATTTACACAGTTGATGCTTCGCAGGCTGCAAGGCAGTTCATGCAATCAGAGAGTGCCGGCGTGGCAATGGCCGGGGCAGCGGCAAAAGTAGCCACAATGACGCCCCTTGAGTCAATCTGGAGGGCAATTGAAGAGGTTTTCCCGGCCGGTGTGACGGCAGGGGCAAAAAAAGCCGCAGAAGAGTGCTACAGCGCAGTCAAGTGATGAGATGGTTTTAAGGACTCTTGAGGGGCCTGACGCAATAGCTGAGACAGTGCTCAAGTGCAGGCCTTCAGTGATATCTGGCATCAGGCAGGAGCCGCTGCTTGGGACCTTGTCGCGGCTTGAAAAAAACTGCTCGATGTATTCGGTTCCTGCAGAGATGATTACCTACCTTAAGGCAGCGGCAATGAAAGGCGCACGGTGCATAGGGCTAATGAACGGCTCCGACCTTGCCTCGTGCAACGCAGAGCTTGCCTCAATTGCAACCAACCACATACCGGTTGTGCTTCTTGTTGCCAACCGCTCATCGTTTTTCCCCGCACCCGTGCTTTGCGACTACCAGGGCGCCTACCAGGTTGAAAACACAGGTTGGGTGATGTTGTTTTGCTCAACGCTGCAGGAGCTTGCCGACACCCTGCCACAGGCCTTCAAGACTTCCTCATTCACATCTGTTCCAGTGATGGTCTTCATTGACGGTTTTTACCATACGCACCAGACAACCCAGATAAACATCGCGCCGCAGGACGTTTATGACAAGTTCCTTGCAGACATAAAAATCAGGCCGGTTCTTGACTTCAGCTCGAAAAACGTGAACATGGAAAGCGCGACTCCTAAGGAGTATGAAAAAAGGCTTACGATTTACGAGGGGGCGCTTCAAAGCGTCAAGGAAAGGATAATACAGGCCGAGTACCAGTGGAACGACCTTGTGGGCAGGGAATACGGCAACGGGCTTTACTCTACATACATGATCGAGGATGCACAATCGGTGCTTGTGTGCATGGGTAGCTTCTACGGAAACGCGCTTGAGGCTGCAGAGAGGCAGCGAAAGCTGGGGATAAGAAGCGGCCTTGTGCGCCTCAAGTGCTTCAGGCCATTTCCCTATGAAGTGGCCGAAATACTTGAAAACAAGAAGGTTGGCGTAATGGAAAGGGCGCTGAAGCTTGGCTCAAGGGGGAGTGTCTACCTTGACTTGCTTGAGGTGGCGCAGGGCGGCAAGAACCTCAATGTGGTTGCCCAGTTTGTCTGCGGAATCGGAGGCTCCGACCTCAATGTCAAGCACGCGCGGATAATGCTTGAGAAAATAGAAAAGGGGCTGAGAACAAGGGAGCAGATAGAGGGCAACTAAGTTGGAAGCGGACAGGAGGCGCGCGAAGCTTGCGGAAGATGAAAAATGGAATCATACATAAAAAGAAGCGTGTTGAGGACCTGCCTCAACGCATTTGGCAGGGCTCTAAAGGAGCAGGGGCGCAATGCAACCATAGTCAATGACATAGACATAGACTTTTATCATGAGGTGCAGCCGCATTTTGACAAAGTCAGGTTCGACTACGTGCAAAACGCATTTGAAAATCCCTTTGCCTTTGTGGAGGGCCTTTTGGAGGCAAATTTCGAGCTGAAGCAAAATGACTGCATCATACTTTTTGTGGACCACAGGGCAGCCCACTTTATCAGCACTTTCACACTCAACAGCATCTTCCGGCGAAACCAGCAGGTAGTCATAGTGCTTTTCGAGCCGTATTTTGCAAAGAAGTTCTACGTGGAGCAGTCGAAAAAATACACGCTCCAGAGAGGCAGGGGATTTCTTGACGAGGATGAGAAGGAGGTTGGCTTTGACTTTGAGCACACTTTCCTTTTTGCCGCAGACAGGCTTGAGGCGTCATACACTGCAGTTGCAAGCGGCGCGTATGACAACGACATGATGCACAAGGCCAGGGCTGCAATGATGGAAAGCACAGGCTCGATATTAGTTGTCAGCTGCCCTGCGCAAAAAGAGGATGATGACATAGATGCGTACAGGGGGGCCGTTGAGTGCGGCCTTGTCAGGCTGTACGAAAAAAAAGGCGATGTCATTTCCGTGACATACACGCCAAGGTTTGAGCCGTTTTCCGATTTTGTGAAGGGGTCCAAGTTTTTCAGCGGAATAAAGGAAAGGCAGGCGGCGCAAGTTGAGCACATGCTTTCAGGATGGTGGGAACAGCACATGCCAGGGCATTTCCCCGCCCCCAGATATTTGCAGGAGGCTGTTGGCGGAGTTGAATTCACAAAGCCAGGTGAGATTACAGAAAAAAAATCTGAGGCCCCTGGAAAACAGGGAAAGGGAACTGAAATAAGCTTCACTTCGGAGCCGGAAAAGATGTTTGATTTTGAAGACAGGGACAGGAAAAACGAGGACATTGCAAAACGGCAGAAGGCCGGATTTGAAAAAAGGGAGAGCGAGAGGGTAGCAATGCCTGGCTTGCGGGATGCTGAAAAAGGGGAGGAAGAATTTGAGCATCCGCTTGACACGATTAAGCACGTTGGGGAAAAAGCACAGGGGGGCATTGCGGCACCTGGCGCCAAAACCTCACAGGACGTGCAAAAAAAAGCAGGAGACGGAAAAGACATAATGAAAGGCATATTTGGCCTTTTTGTCCATGGCGAGGAAAAGCAACCCAATGCAGCTCAGGACAGGCGGCAAAAGCCAATAGATGAAATGGCCTGGACTGCGGAAAAATGGAAAAAAGAAAGGGAAAAAACCCCCACCCATGGAGGCCTTGAGGAAATAGAAGCAGGAGAAGATAGAGAGGTAAGGACGATTGGCGCGGATGAAACAGGGCCTGGGAGCACGGAATCTGCCAGTGCTGGACAGCACCCGCTTGACCAGGTAAGCCATGCCGAAGAAACCGAAGAGCAAAAAGAGCAGCGCAGGAAGCTTGCAAAAGAAAAGCTTGAGGCGCAGCTCAAGAGGCAAGAAGAGCAGCGCAGGTGGCCCTACCACGTTGTCGAGGACACGCCGGAAAGCAGCGTTTCAAGCATGATTGAAGGCTACGTTGAGGAGGAAGGCCAGCCCCCGACACTTGAGGATTTGAACAGGAGAAAGGGGAAAAAGCTTTAGATAAGTAAAACTTTTTTTGTTGGATAACTAGGCAGAAAACTCATATATTTACACTTTTAGTAACATTTATAAACTTAACAAGCACTAAATTTAGTTATGGGCACCCTAAAGCAATGCGTTTCCTCGATACGGGAAACAAAAAGGGGAAAAAACGCGTTTTTCGACATAGCTTTGCATCCAATTCGCGCAACTAGACGGATTTGCAGGGAAACTGCTCTTAACATGATTAAATCTAAGGTGACTGTTTGGGGTGAAAAAAGCAGGGGCCAGGAAATGACACAGGCAGCAGTTGAAAGAATGGCAAAAAAAGCCAATGTAAGAATGCCAGAAACTGTAAGGATTTTGTGCCAGGAAAATGAAATTGGAGTGTTTCAGTTTCCTTTTGCAGGAAATTATATTGTGATTCCAACAGAACTTGAAAACCGATACTGTGATGGGACATTTAGTAAGTCCGAAGTTGAAGCGATAATGGCCCATGAAATGGCCCATCTGAAAAGGAATGAAGGCATTAAAACATTCTTTCTTTTGGTTCCACTAATCATTTTTACAAAAATTGCAAGCGCGCTGGTTACTTTTTGCACATCGGTTTACGGGTCAAATTTTGCCATTGCAGCCGGAAAGAAAGCTGAAAATGGCGCCATGTCACTAATCTGGCTTGGCACGACTGTATTACAACGGTATAGGGAATATAACTGCGACAGATTTGCAGCGTCCCAAACTAGCCCGGAGGCAATGAGTTCAGCATTAACAAAGCTGCAAGAAATGGCTGACACTGCAATAATTATACCTAGTGGGTCGATAGAACACATGGCGTTTTTGCTATTCCCCTCACTTGCAACAAGCGGTGACCACCCTCCGCTTGAAAAGAGGCTGGAAAGGCTTGTAAAAGGGATTAGGAAGAAGCCTGAAGCAATTGAGGTTAAGGCATAGGTAAAGGCGAGGGTGCGCCGATTAGCAGGGCCCGAACTTTTTCATTATAAGCCCCCGGTCAATTCCCGTGTGCGCGCCTGGAACTGTTATTTCGGCGGCAGCGCAGGCGGCGGCAAATTTTGCGCACTGCTGAAGGCTTCGCCCTTCAAGATACGCATCAATAAAGCCTGCCGCAAAAGCATCACCAGCCCCGATTGTGTCAACCACATTTGCATGGAATGGATTGAACTTGAAGAACTTCCCCTTGTTTGAGCCATTGCCGCCTGCAACAATTATCTGGTGCTTGCCGCCCTTTACGCACACGTCAATCCCGTATTTTAGTGCAAGCCGCTTTGCGTTTAGCTCGCAGGTTTTTTCAGAAATGTCAGCAGGGCGCCGATTGGCTGTCAATGGGCCTTGACTCGCGCAGATGAGTGCAAGCTCCTTTCTGTTGACAAGCAACTGGTCAATGTTTGAAAGCAGTGGCGCAAGTTTTTTTTCACCCAGGGCGGACTTTGACCTTCCCGGGTCAAATGAGACTGAAAGGCCAAGGCGGGAAGCCATGCCGATTGCTTCTTTTGTTACCTGAAAATTGGTGCCAGTTGCATGCAGGTGCCTGAAGCTTCTTATGTAGTCTTCGGAAATTTCAATGTAGTTGTCGCACACGCCTACTGACTCAATGACTTCAACTTCGGCATTCCTGTCAACAAGGACTATTGACATTCCTGACTTTCCCTTGAAAAATTTTACCCCGCCCACCTCGACCCCGCACTTGTTAAGGTCCTCAAATAACAGCTTGCCGTGCGAGTCAAGACCCAAAGAGCAGGCAATCCCGATTTGCCTTCCAAGCTTTGCAAGGTTTATTGCAACATTTGCAGCACTGCCGCCGGAAGAAGTGTGGATTGGCTGCTCAATGATGGATGCCTTATCGGGCTTGGGAAAGCTGCCAACATAGCATCGGATATCATAGAGCATGTGCCCGACGCACAAAACATCCAAGCCTGCCATAGCACAAGCTATATTCTGCCTTGAATAAAAAGGTTGGTGGGAGTCAACCAAGCCGCTTGATGCTGAAAAAGCCATTTTCACTTGCATCAAAGATAAGGAATTCCGGGACCGACACAACCGGCTTTCCAAGCAGGCAGTTTATTGCCATCTGTGCCTGCATTGTCCCTATCAGGTTTGGCACTGTGCCAAGCACTGACTTGCACTCCCAGCCATCCTTAAGTAATTTTTGAGCTTTGTCCAGGC
>VGKX01000040.1 GCA_016866895.1 Candidatus Parvarchaeota archaeon | reverse complement strand
AGTCGCAAAGATGAAGGCAAACGGCTCGCTTGCCAAATCCATCAAGGACGGAGTCAAGGAAGTGCTTGGCACGTGCGTCTCGCTTGGGGTCACCTGCGAGGGCAAGGACCCGCGCAAGGTCATTGAGGAAATTGACCAGGGCGGCCATGAGGCGCAGCTAAAGTCTGCATAATCATGTTACTTGTCAAAATCCGATAAGGTAAAATAGGGCCTCAAACAAATAGGGCAACATTTCATTTGAAAAATGCCAGGGGGCTGGATGGCAGTTCCAGCCCAGAAGCATTTGAATGCAGGGAGATTAAGGCAGCCCAAATGCGCTCTCCTTGAAAACGTGTGTCCCATGAAAAAAGCACCTTATCTTGTCCTTTTTCTAATTCTTTTCTGCTCGCTTTCGTTTTCCGTTGCCCTTTGGAAAAAGGAGACAAACAACCGTATAGCCGCCTTCTCCTCCAATGAGGGGGTCGCATATGTCGGGTTTGCGGACGGCACAATATGGGCAGTTGAAATGAGAAACGGCGCCTTGCTTTGGGAATCCTCAATTGACGATGCACCCTTTGCAATGGCTGCAGATTCAAACAGCGCATTTGTCGGGACCGAAAAAGGTAAAATATATTCCTTAAGCGCAAAGAAAGGCGCCTTGGCCACTGTTTTGAACATTTCAACTTCTTCGCCAGCATCCTATCTCTCGTCTCTTACACTTGTAAACCCGTTTCTTTTTGCAAGCGCAGATGGCACCTATCTTGTAAACACCCAAAGCTCGAAGTTCCGCTGGGCCTTCAAGACAGGCTCCCAATCCTCGGCACTTGGGTTTTCCCAGTCTTCGGTGTTTTTTGAGTCAGGAGGCAATCTCTACTCACTTGATGCGTCAAGCGGCCAGGTGCTGTGGAATGTCTCCTTTGCGCCGCTTTTCCTTTCAACCCCTTATTACTCAAACGGCGTCCTCTATGCAGGGGCAACTGACAACTCGTTCCATGCGCTTGACGCTGCAACAGGGCAGGAAATCTGGGTTTATGACACCGGGGCGTGGGTTGAAAGCGAGCCGGTCATTTATGGCAATTCGATTTATTTTGGCTCCAACGACCACAACCTTTATTCGCTTGACAAGGACACGGGAAAGTTAATTTGGAAATTCAAGGTCGATGAGGCAATTCAGTCGCCTGCTGCAGTGTTCCGGGCAAAGGACAGGAGGCTTGTCGCATTCACGACCAACGACGGATTTTTGTATGTCCTTGACCCTTCTTCTGGCAAGCAGGTCCTGCGGACTTCGACCTACGGCCCGTCCAGGCTTTTCACAATATACGGGGACAACATCCTGGTACTTTCCGACAACGGGGTCATTGGCCTTTATTCAATCTCCACCAGTTGCAACGTGGCAAGCCCTGTGCAGGGGGAGCTTGTCAACAAGGCGCCTGTTTACCTAAGCGGTTATGCTTATTCCCAGTCCGGCATTTCGCAGGTTCAGGTGCGCATCAACAACGGCAGCTGGCAATCTGCCGCAGGGACCGACAGATGGTTTTACTCCTTTGACCCGACAACCATAGTTGCAGGCCAGTTCAATGTAGAGTGCAGGGTTGTTGACAGCCAGGGAGTTGCTGAAACAGGCCATTATTCATCCACCTATTATGAAAAGTCGTTTCTTGCAAGCCCTGCCAAAATGCGCATTCTTGCAGAACCGTGGCTTGTCAACAAGCACGGAGATGCAATAAGGCTCTCTGTTTTGGATGAGAGGCGAAAGCCAATAGTCGGTGCGACTGTGACTGCGGAGGGAAAAACCTATATCACAACCGCAAGGCCGATAGAGTTTGTGCCAACTACCTACAACCAGATAAGGGTGCAGGCGTCAAAAGACGGCTACAATGATGCTGAAATACTGGTTTACAACCTGTCAGAGCAAAGCCCGCTACCCCTTGTAGCAGGCTTTGTCGCAGTCATGGCAGCCTACTACTACTTTTTCATAAGAAAGAGGGCAGGCCCTGCGCAGCAAAAGCCAAAAGGCAAGTGAAAAAAAGCCAACAAGACTTGGGCAAAACCGCAACTTATGTTTTTTTGCCGCTCAAGCTAATCCTTAGGCCGTTCATTTTCGCAAATTCTTCCAGGCCGGTTCTGTTTTCCTAGCTTGCGGCATCAGAGGCCTTTTGGTAAAGCTTGATTATCTCCGCCTTGATTGTCACAGGGATTGGCACTGCGACTTCAGTAAGCTCCACAGTTACAGTCTCGTGGTTTTCATCAATGCGCATAATCTTTGCCCGCTCCCCTTTGAACGGCCCTGAGACAAGCTCCACAATGTCGCCTTTTGCAAACGAGGCCACTGCAGGCTTTGCAGCCTCTATAAGAGAGTCCACGTCGGACGTGTTCATCGGCTTTGCAAGAACGCCTTTTATGTGTGGTATTTTCAATCCCGCCTGCCTTACTGTCACCTCATCCTGCGCCTCGACAAGAAGGTACCCCCTCAAATCCTCAAATAGCGCAACTGCGTAGATTGGAAGCTTTTCCTTTGCAAGCTTTTTTGCAAGCATCTCCGCAACAATCCTCTCCTGTCCAGCAGTCACCCTGTACGCAAACAACATAACAAAAACCCCTCGCTCATTACTTTTCTTTTGCAATGAAAATCGCACGTATCAATTGTCTGTATAGATTTTGGGCCCATCCCATGGGCACATCGGATTATCTATAGATATATCAGCTCCAAAAGCTTTGACAGCACAGCCCCGAAGATTCCTGCAGCCACAATCCCGATGCCTGTTATTTTTGCCATTCTTGCCCACTCCTGCTGCCGCGGCCTGTAGGAGACATTGAGCACCCTTTGCGCCTTTTGGAACATGTCAGAAGCAAAACCCAGCATCAAAATCACCAGTTTTTTCCTTTCAACTTTTGCAATTTAAAATCATTTTCAAAAAATATCATTCACTGCCTGCCAAATACGTATCCCTAATTTATTAGGTCCAAATCCAAATCCTCAACAGTGACTGGCTTTCCAGGCTCCTCAACTTTGTACTGCGGGAATTTTGCGCCTGCGAGGACCACAAGCACCCTAAGGGATGACTTTTGCATGTTTTTCTCAATTCTCGCCCCCCAAATTATGTGAGATGCGGGGCTTATCCTCTTTGAGACTTCTGAGACAATGAACTCGGCCTCCTTGAGTGTCATGTCATCTCCGCCAACCACGTTTATAAGCGCCCTGTCGGCACTTGTGGTGTCAACGTCCAGAAGCGGCGAGTTAAGGGCAGTCTCAATTGCAACAAGTGCGCGCTGGTCGGGCTTTGCCTCTATCGTGGATTCGCCTATTCCCACAACCGCACATCCTGCGCTGCTAAGTATTGTCCTCAAGTCAGCATAGTCCAGGTTCACAAGCCCTGCTTTTGTAACAAGCTCTGCAATTCCCTTGACCGAGCCTGTCAGCACCTCGTCGCAAACCTTGAATGCGGTGTTCAGCGGCAAGTCAGGCGCAATCAAAAGCAACTTGTCGTTTGGGATGACTATCACGGTGTCGGCGTGCTTTCTTAGCTTGTTCAGGCCCTCTATCGCATTTTCCATCCTTGTCCTGCCCTCAGACTTGAATGGCAGAGTAACTACTGCAATTGTAAGTGCGCCTGCCTGCTTTGCAGCCTCGGCAATTATGTGCGCGCTTCCGGTTCCAGTGCCCCCGCCCATGCCGCAGGCAATGAAGACCATGGTCGCATCAGACAGGGCTGCCTTGATTTCCTCCTTGCTCTCCTCTGCAGCCTTCTCCCCAATCTTTGGGTTTGAGCCTGCGCCCATGCCCTTTGTCACAGTCTTCCCAAGAAGTATCTTTTTGTCTGCCCTCATTTTTACAAGATGCTGCACGTCCGTGTTCATGGCGATGAATTTTACCCCGTCAATGCCGACCTCGCGCATCCGGTTTTGCGTGTTGCAGCCGCTGCCGCCTGCGCCTACAACGTAGATTTTTGGCTTTGTCTGCTCAATGAATTTCAGAAGCTCTGCATCCTCATCGGATATCAGTATCTTGTTTTGCTCAAGTTGGTTGACAACAGGCGCAACCCCTGTCCCCTGCCCGCCTACAACTTGTGAAACACCAACAACCTGCCCGCTTGCCTGTGCTGGCGCCTGCTGTCCTAAAGCCGCACTTGCACCACCGGCTTGGGCTATCTGGCTTGCCATAACATTTGTCGTCGATTCGTTTGCTATCATAAACACCTTTGGTAAAATTTAGTAAAACAGGTTTTTCTTGCTCCGCTAGGAAGTGCAAGCACACTTATTGAGACTGGAAGTTTTATATTCGTTCCTAGGGCAGCATATGGCAAGGCAGGCATCATTTCCAAGTACGAAGCGCAATATGCGATAAAATCCGCGGAAAGCTTTCTTGAGGCAATCAAGCTGAAGCTGAAAAGCAGGCCGGAAAAATAATTAACAACCAGGGCAATAACAAAAGCAACACTCATAAAATTTGAACATGCCCGTATAAATCAATTGTCTAATTTTTGCATCCATCCTGCCTTGCCTGTTTTGGCGTTTTTGCCATCCATTTTGCCATCTTATCTATCATTTATATAAACATAATCGTGCCCCAACTGTTTGCAATGGCAACAAACCCGCCTTATCCAGGCCAGGGTCCCTTGGCGCAGGGCAAGGGCTTTACTCCTAGCGGCCTCAAGCAGCAGCCTTCCCAAAAGGAGCAGTCGCTCAATTCGCTTTCCCTTAGGGTAAAATCCAATGTCGCCTATTTGCAGCGCGACGACAACATAGGCGCAGCAGTCCTTGTTTTCCTTGGCGCCCTGTTTTTGCTTTCAGGCTTCCAGTTCTATCCAATCCCCATTGTTGTCATTCTCTCGCTTCTTTGCGGGGCAATTGCCTATCGGCTGCCGCCAATAGGCACTGCAACAAGCATCATCCTGGCCCTGCCTGCAATCTCCTACCAGTCCCCAGTCTTTGGCTGGATTTACTTTCTTATTATCGGCATCTGCCTGTTCCAGGTCTTCACGCACTGGAACGTGATTTCAATTCTTAGCATACTTGTCCTTGCGCCATTTGCGCCATTCCCCTTCAACTACCTTTCAGGATTTACCATGCTTGTGATGGCAATTTCCGCACTTAGGGTAGGCTCAAAGGACAGCATAATAGTCTCCATTCCCTCGGTTCTCATTGTCCTGCTGCTCTCCTCAATCTGGGGCGTCCAAAACCAGGCCTTCCTGCCGCTTAATGTCGGCCAATACGCCCCACAGGACTTTTTTGCAAACAACCACAAGGAGCAAGTCGGGCTTGCCGAGCTTTTGCCAAGTGCCGTTGAGTCAATTGCCTCCCTCTTTTCATTTGACAACATAAATTTCGTGGGCCCTGCAATTGGCACCATTATTGAGAACTTTTTCACGCTTCTATTGAAAGACGCGCTTTTTGTGCACCTGCTCTTTTGGGTTGCAATCCTTTTTGCAATCGGCTATCTTCCAGGTTCCTCACTGCTTTGGAAATCCAAATACAAGCAGACTGCCGCAGCCTTTTTCCTCTCACTTGTGGTTGTGGACAATTTCCTGTCATACCTGGTTTTTGGAACAGAGTTTGACTATGCGGTTCTTGTATACGTTTCAATTTCAATTGCCCTGCTTGGCTGCCTTGAACACTTCGGCCTAAGCATCTCGCAGGAGCGCAAAATCAGGAGGGCTGAAAAGTCAAAGGAGTTTGGCAAGTTCGGGGTTTCTGACATGGCAGAGTCGCAGGGGGCAAGCTCCCTTGACGACATTGGAGGCTATGAGGATGTCAAGGAGGAGCTTCGAAACGCCATAATGACCCCTCTTGAGAACAAAGAGCTTGCCTACCAGTACGGCCTCAGGCCGCCTAACGGGCTTTTGTTTTTCGGGCCCCCGGGAACCGGTAAAACGATGATGATGAGAGCTTTGTCAAAGGAGCTCAACTTCGGCTTTTACTATGTGAAGACAAGCAACCTGCTTTCCCAGTGGTATGGCGAGTCGGAAAAAAACATCTCGGAGCTGTTTGTCGAGGCGCGAAAAAACGCCCCATGCATACTGTTTTTTGACGAGATTGACTCCATTGGCAAAAAGAGGGGCACGGCGCAAAACGACGAGGTGACGCAGCGCGTGCTCACCGTGTTTTTGCAGGAGCTTGACGGCTTCAAGTCCAAAAAGGATGTCATTGTCATTGGCGCAACCAACATACCAAACCAGCTGGACGGCGCACTTTTGCGCCCAGGCAGGTTTGACAAGATAATCTACATGCCGCTTCCTGACAAGGAGGCCAGGGCTGCAATCTTCAAGGTGCACCTGAAAAAAGTTCCGTGCGCCACGGACGTTGATTTTGCCGCCCTTGCAGCCAAAACCGAGAGGTTTTCAGGCGCAGACATAAAAAACATCTGCACCGAGGCAATAGGGCTTGCAGCAAAGGAGGCTGGAAAGTCAAAGGCCATAGTCCCTGTCTCCATGCTGCACCTTCTGAGGATTGTCGGGGCGGTAAGGCCGTCGGTTTCAATCGACTCCCTTGAAGAGTTTGACCAGTTCAGGCTTGACTTTGAGAGGCGCAGCGGGAAGCTTGAGAAAAAGGAGGAGAAAAAGGAGGACTCAATAAAATGGGCCGATGTTGTCGGCCTTGACAATGTCCGCTCCGCGCTTTTGGAGGCAATTGAAATACCACTGCTGCACGAGGACCTGATGAAGCAGTACAAGATAAAACCGTCAAAGGGCTTGCTTTTGTTCGGCCCGCCTGGCTGCGGCAAGACCATGATAATAAGGGCTGCTGCAAACGAGCTTAAGGCAACATTTCTTACAATTTCAGGGGCAGAGCTTGCCAAAAAGGGCTGGGGCAATGCAATCAATGTAATCAAGGAGACATTCAACAGGGCGCGCGAGCAGGCCCCCTCAATTATCTTCATTGATGAAATAGAGACTCTTGCCCCAAGCAGGGAGTTTTCAACAGGGGGAATAGTGGGGCAGCTTTTAACAGAGCTTGACGGCATTAAGGAGCTAAAAAACGTCATGCTGATTGGCGCAACCAACAGGCCTGCAATGCTTGATGGGGCAATACTTCGCCCTGGCAGGTTTGACAAGATAGTCTACATACCCCCGCCTGACCTGCCAGCGCGCAAAAAAATATTTGAGCTGAACCTGGCGGGAACAGGAATACAAGCCACTGACTATGCAAAGTTTGCAACCGAGACAGAAGGGTTTTCAGGAGCCGATATTTCCTCAATTTGCCAGAAGGCCAAGATGAAGCTTGTTAGCGCCAGCATTGAAAACAAGAAAAAGGGAGTTGATGACAGGCCAACCCTTTCAAACTCAGATGTTTTCAACATAATCCTTGGCAGGAGGCCTTCAATCACCCCCTCAATGCTTCAAGAGTTTTTGGCCTTCCTTAAGGAATACGGGGAGAGAAAGTAATCCTTTGCACGTTTTTCTGTTTCGCAAGGCGCACTCATGCCACTGGCTTGAAGCCTTGGGTTCCAAACTGCATTGGCGTTTCCAATTTTGGATGTTATCCGACTTTGGCTTTGGGTTTATCCGCATCTTGCGGCTGCTCAAATCAATAAAGGTTCATTGCTGAATTCATGTGTTGTTTTTATGGCAAAAATCCATGTTGGGATTCTTGGCTGGCGCCCTGAAAGCCTGGAAAAGACCATTGGCGCAGTAGCCAAATCGTTTGCAGAAAGCAAGTTCATCATCTGCTGCAAGCAGCAGGACATGGCCAAAACAGCCGATTTGGCCAAGCAGGCAGGCGCTGATGCCCTTGTTTTTTCTCCGCAAGAAGCCAGAAACTCCCTTGGCGCCCCTGGCGCCTTGGGCTGCGGGCAAGAAATCACTATAGGCGCAAAGCGCAATTTGCTCCAGCTTGCAAGCGCAGCGCTTGACTCACACATGCCCCTTGTGCTTCTTGATGATGATGTCCTGCCTGATGGGGCAACAAGCCGCGCCTTTGCCGCCTCATTTGCAAAGTACGACCTTGTGCAGGGAAGGTATTCGGGCAGCATTGGAAATAAGATATATGCTGCAGTCAGGTTTTTTGAAATACTTTCTGAGCTAAGCGCAAGCCAGGAATTTGAGGCGCTTGTTGACAATGGCTTAAGGGGCGTTGTCAGCGCAGGCGCCCAAAGCCGGTCGCTTGCAAGTGCAACAGGCGGGCTTCTTGGCATTTCAGAAAACCTGCTGGCCCAAAACTGCTTTGCGCCAACAAGTTACATGTTTGACGACCACTTTTTTGAGTTTTCCTCAAGATACCTTTTCAGAAGCCTTCGCTTCATGGGTGAAGGCACGGCACCGGATGAAATCCCAATTGCAATCCATCGCTCCCTTCCAGCAAGCCACCGGAAGCTTGTTGATGACTATATATTATATGTAAAGGCGGCTGTTGTTGAAAGCTATTATTACTTTAGGCTGTGCGGCAGCATCCCGGTTGTCAGAAATTCAAGGCACGCCTTGCAGCCAGCCCAAGGCTTTGATGCCAGGCAGCACACGTTGAGGGCAATGCAGGAGGCTGCCTTGGAAAAATTCCAGGCAGCGGCAAGAGGGCAGCTTTCAAAAATCAGCGGGC
>VGKX01000039.1 GCA_016866895.1 Candidatus Parvarchaeota archaeon | reverse complement strand
CTGGTTTTAGTAATGTAATATAAAATTTGGCTGAGCACATTGGTGCCGATGGGCCAGTAGCTCAGCCTGGTTAGAGCGGCAGTCTTATATGGCGCGTTCTAGCACAAAAATTTTCAGGCTTTTGTCTAGACGAATTTGCTTAGGCAAGCTGTAGGTCGGGAGTCCAAGCCGCAAAAACATCTTATCAGAATTTTGCGGGGAAAAATCTCCCCTGGCCCATCATCATCCAAAATCTGAATTTACTAGCCGCCTTCAGTTTCATTATCATACTGGCTTGTTCTGGGGCGGCGCACTTTTTTGACTTCGCCCATGACTCCCGACAGCTTTTTCCCCTCGTAAATGTTGTTAAGGGCAGCAGTTACAAGCTGCGGGCAGGCGGAAAACTTGCCTTTGGAGAATACAAGTATTTCGCACTTGCCCGAACTTTGGTTAAACTCAAATTCCGCGCTTGTCGAGAGGTTGCCAAAAACAAGCCTGCGCAAAGGCAATCCGGCGGAGTTGCCGCAGGGGGAGTCCATTTTCACAAGAAAGATGTTTTTGGCATCCGGTCTTTTGCCCTGCGGGCTTGAGCACACAAAGCCGGTTTGGTAATATTTTGGCACTGGCTTTGCTGAAAAGGCGGATGTGAGGCTGCCGCCCTGGAATTTTTCTATAAGGGCAGCAGACGTGTTCCCAAAAAGATGCTCAAACCTAGGCTCATAAGACTGGTTGAAGCTGGATGCGAAAAGCCCGGGGCTGTCAAAAATTATCAGCAGGCTTTCATTCTCATAAATACGGTGGAACATGTCCATCTCGTCAACCTTCACAGACCTGAAGCTTGCCAGGAACAGGGTTGAGGCGACAAGAAGGAAGATAAGCGCGTGAGTGCTTTTCCACCTCAGGCCAGCCCCAATTGCAAGGCTGCAGTATGCGGCAAACACGACAAAATTGTATTCTGGCGCAAGGCCGCTGGAAAGAAAAAAGAGCAGGAGAATGGCAGGCACAAGCACAAGGCAGGATTTAAGAGTGTCAAGTTTTTTTGCCAGAACAAAAAGCGAGGCTGCAAGGAAAATTGAGGCTGCAATGGAGCTTGGATTAAAGCCCCCGGAAAGCACTGCAAGGCCAAATGCCGCAAGGCAGGCAAGCCGCCACCCTTTGTAGTATAAGAGGAGGGCGGCAATGCCAATTGACAACTGCAAAAGCACCGGCTGATAGTCCCTTGTCGAAATTAGAAGAAAGTTGGCTGCAAGCACCATTGAGCATAATGCAAGAAGCCGCAGGGGGCCGTTTTTTTCCGCAAAGGAAAAATAGATTGAAAGGCAGGCAAGCGTAGAGATTGCGTGGATATTGAGCGGCCCTGCATCGATTGAAGATGCAATGTTCACAAAAAAGACTGCCGACAAAACCATAAGCCTTGCAATGCCAAGTCTTGAAAGGATTGAGACGGCGAGGATTATTGCAGCAACAATAAGGGCAAAGCCCGCAAAAACAGCAAAAAATGGAAGCCTGCTGCCTGAGTCTAGCCCGAGATTGTATTTGTTTTCCAAGTCCAGGGAAAAAAGCGCGAGTGGGAAAAAAGCTGAGAATTTGAGCATGTGGTTGTGGTCAATCCTGGAGTTTGTTTTTGTAAGCGAAGTGAAGGCTTGCTGGCCAAGTGTGAAATACGCGACCTTCTGCCCTGAAAACATGCCAAACCAGTATCCATGCGAATTTGCGGCTGACTCAAAGGGCGATATGAGAAGGTATGCCGAAAGAACGCTTATTGCAAGAAGCGAAAAGATGATGAGCAAATAGAGTGCAGGCAGATTGGCTGCGCCTGCAGGACTTGGTTTTGAAGGCCCGTAAAAAGCTTTTATGACAAGAACAGTGCCGAAGAAGGCCAGAAACGCAAACATCTTGCCGTCGGAAGTTGCCGGGTAGAGATAAGAAAACAGGGTTTTGGCGCCAAACGAAATCCCGGGGAAAACATATGCCATTGCAGCAAAGGCAAGAACGCAGGCGGCTGCTGCAAGGCATTTTGTGTCTGCTGCCGTTGCCTTCTCAAGCCCCACATATTTGAGCATGCTCTCCCTGTGCGAGTAGAGGAATACAACCGCGTATGCAACCATTGAAGCTTTCAGAAGGTCCTGCAAAAGCTGCCCGCCTGCAAGGGCCAACGAGCCTGAAAGGATAAGATAGGTAATGGCATCACGAAGCACAATGCCTCCTGCAACATATTTTTCAAAGCCCTTGATTCCAAGGGAAAGCGATGCAATGGATGAGGTGAAGGTGTTGATTCCATTGCCAAACATCGGGATGGCAAAAAGGAAAAATACCGGATGCGGTTTTTTTTCGGAAAAGAGATTTGCGAGTGCGGTCTCGGATTTGTTGGCTAATTCAAAGAGAGTGCGAAAGCGGGCGATGAGGAGAGGATAAAGAAAAGTCTGGGTGATGTTGACAAAGCTGCACAATGCATACAGGGTTATGTCTGTGATGCCTGATGCAAAGCCAAAGAACATTGCACCGCGTGCTTCAATAAAAGGCACGAATGAGAGCAGGAATATGAACAAATAGTTGATATCGAATGCCATAAGATAACCGAGATTCCAAAAGCCAGCAAATTGCCCCGATAAAAATACTGGCATGCCAAGAGTATCAGACAAAGTAAAAAGATGGTTGATAAGTAATATAAAGGGTCGAGCAAAAATACCCGTATGGAGAAGAAAAACCCAAACAAGACATGCGCCCCATATTCCTCAAGCAGAACGCCTGCAATTGTCTTTTTATTGCTGATTATTGGAGTTTCGGCCTTGTGGGCAGCAAACAACCCGCCCACACCACCTGCCCCAGACCCGGTGATAGGAAACGGTTTTGACAAGTTTAACGAGGGTATAGAGAGCATGTGCGGCTCGCTTCTCGCACTGCTTCCCGTAGCATCAATGCTTGGCGTTGTAAGCTCCGGCGGGATTTACGCCTTGGGGCAGCTGATGGGTGCCGAGACTAGGGCGCGGGCGGTTGTCTGGGCGACAACAATGCTTACGGGAAGTGTGATTGCGGTTTTGATAACTGCTGTTGCACCGCCTGCGGTTGGCATGATTTACGGAGGGACTGATACATGCGAACCTTCGATAATCATCGGCAACCCCACGCAGCACTTATGCGGCACGATAGAATACAACCCAAACACCCAGGGTTGCTGTGGAACGCAGATATATAGCAAAGACAGCTACAAATGCTGCAGGCCAGTAAGCGACAGTGTCTGCCTGAAGACAGAATCGTGTGCAGTTGGCGGCTGCATTGGACAAGGAAGCAGCCAGTAGAAAAAAGAATTGTTCTGAAAGTCTGTGCGCATCATTAGTTTGAGGCTTTGGCTGCAAGAAGCCGGAATAAGATACGCCTCGAACAAACCACAAGCTTGAAGGCGATGCTGCTCCCAAAATCCGCCATTTTCCAACTTCTTGCATGTATTTAAAGTTTGCAAGCCGAAATTCTGATTTATGGACCTTGGTCGCGGCTTGCGCGGCGCGCTTGCAAAGATAACAGGCGCCGCCATCATAGATGAGAAGGCAGTAAAGGAGCTTGTGCGCGAGCTGCAGCGCGCCCTTATTTCAAACGACGTCAATGTCAAGCTTGTTTTTGAACTTTCAAAAAACATCGAGAGTGAGGCGCTTGACACAAAGCAGCTTGCAGGCACGTCAGTAAAGGAACACGTAGTCAAAGTTGTCTATGACCAGCTTAGCGCGCTTATGGGAAAGGCGCACACCCCAAAGCTCCAACGCCAAAAAATACTCATGGTCGGGCTGTTTGGCTCAGGCAAAACAACAACATGTGGCAAGCTTGCGCACTTCTACAAGTCAAGGGGGCTTTCGGTTGCACTTGTCTGTGCGGATACAGACAGGCCGGCTGCGTACGAGCAGCTTGAGCAGGTCGCAAAAAACGCGGGGGCAAAATTCTACGGCATGAAGGGCGAAAAGGACGTTAAAAAAATAGTTGATATGTGCAAAAGTGCTGCAAAAGAGGACATAGTCATACTTGACTCCTCAGGGAGGTCCGGCTTTGACGAGCACTTGGTTGGCCAGCTCATAAACATAAACACGGTCTTTGCACCTGATGAAAAATACCTTGTCATGAACGCTGACATAGGCCAGGTTGCAGGAGGCCAGGCGCAGCAGTTCCACAGCGCAATCGGACTGACTGGTGTCATAATAACAAAGCTCGATGGGAGTGGAAAAGGGGGCGGCGCGCTTTCCGCAGTCGCGCAGACCGACGCAAAAGTCGCATTCATAGGAACCGGGGAGAAGACTGAAGATTTTGAAGCTTTTGACTCCTCGCGCTTTGTGGGCAGGCTGCTTGGATTCCCTGACTTGCAAAGCCTCCTTGAAAAAGTTGAGAAGATAACAAAAGAGGAAAAGCTGCAGCTTGAGCAGGGGGCCGACGAGGAGTTCACAATACGGACTTTTTACAACCAGCTTCGCGCAGTAAAGAAGATGGGGCCGCTTAAAGGAGTATTTGCTGCAATGGGCATGGCTGATTTGCCAAATGAGCTGTTGGACCAGTCTGAAGGCAAGCTCAAGCGCTTTGAGTCAATAATCAACTCCATGACCGAAAACGAGCGGCGCGATGTGCAGCTTTTGCACAAAAACACTGGCAGGATTGAGAGGATTGCAAAGGGCTGCGGCTGCCGGCCCGAGGAAGTCAGGGAGCTTGTTGGCCAGTTTGAAAAAGTTGAGAAAATGCTCGGCTCGTTCAAGAAAAACAGG
Organism: Candidatus Parvarchaeota archaeon; assembly: GCA_016866895.1. NCBI lineage: Archaea > Nanobdellati > Candidatus Parvarchaeota > Candidatus Parvarchaeota archaeon. The sequence goes on along the minus strand of VGKX01000039.1, from coordinate 3,840 downwards.
GGCATGAGAAGGCGGCTTGAAAAGATGCTGGCAGGCCGGGATTTGTCCGCATTTGGCATGCAGCCAAAAGGCCAGTAGCTGAATTGCCAAAGCCGCTTGCATTAGTCAGGCCGATAAAAGCAATAAATACAAGAGGCCGCAAAGCCAATGCACAAAGAGGGTGGACGGCGAATGGTAGGGCTTTTGTCTGAATTTGTGGTTGAGCTTGCGATAGTCATCTTCAGCGCAATTATAGGGACTGTTGTTGCACTCAAGCTGCGCCAGCCGGCCGTCCTTGGGTTTTTGGCAGTCGGCGCTGTAATAGGCCCAAACGTGCTTGGGCTAGTCAGGCAAAGCGTGTTTTTGGACGCGTTTGCCCAGGTTGGGGCAATACTCATACTTTTCTTTGTCGGCCTTGAGTTCAGCCTGAAAAAACTGCTTGGGGTCGGCTTTAGGGCCGCCATAATTGCAACCGTAAAAATTTCCATTCTTTTCCTGGTTGCATTTGAAATCGGCCTTGCGCTTGGCATGGGGCAGGTTGCCTCTGCAATCACAGGCATGGTTTTCTCGATAACAAGCACGGCCATTGCAATCAAAATACTCAAGCAAAAATGGCTCATGCTGCACGAGTGGGTCCCCTTGCTTGTAAGCGTGCTTGTGGTCGAGGATATTATAGCCATATTTTTCCTGACTTTGGTGTCAAACATGGCTGCAGGGGCAACAACCAACATCGTCGGTTTTATCGCCTCAACTCTTTTGGGCTTTGTCGGCCTTGGGGTTTTTTACCTGGGCGTGAGTAAGGGGCTTGCAAAAATTTCCTCAACGGCTTATTTTGTCGACAGCTCGGAGCTTTACGTGTTTGTTGCCCTGGGACTTGTGCTTGCGTTCACAATTGCCGCAGGCGCGCTTGGGCTTTCCCCAAGCATCGGCGCTTTTTTGGCTGGAAGCCTTGTGGCAGAGCAGGCATTTGCAAAAAAAATCGAGGAGGCGATAAATCCGTTCCAGCTTTCCTTCTCGGCCATTTTTTTCATTTCAATAGGCACGCTTATCAGGCCTGACTCCATTGCCGGCTTTGGGGCATCCTGGACTTTTGTCGCCGCGTTTTTGGCTGTCTGCTTTGCAACGGTAGTTTTTCTTGTGAAACTTGTCGGAAGCGGGAAATACCCAAGTGCCGTCTTCGGGCTTTCAATGCTGCCGCTTGGGGAGTTTTCACTTATTATTGCAAGGGAGGGAAGCGGCATTGCAGGCGGGCTTGACATAGTGACGCTTGCCGCAAGCGCAGTTTTTGTGACAGGCCTTGTTGCGTCTGCCGGCCTTGAGGCAAAGGCCCAGGTCAGCTTTATCCTTGCCGCACTTGTCCCGCAAAGGCTGAAGGCCTGGATAGGGGCTGCATCCGAATACACGGCAAAGGTATTTTCAGAGTTTGAGCCAAACGGGTATTTTTTTGGCACCGTAAAAAGAGAAGTGGAGGAGGCAAAGGAAAACCTGCCGTTTGCAGTTGCAGCGGGCCTTGCAGTGCTGCTTTGCTACATTCTTGCGCAGGCCGCAGCCAAGCAGGGCATTGACGGCCCAATTGCGCTTGCAGTGCAGGCCCTTTTGTATGTTTTTGGGGCCGCATTTGCCGCAAGCCTGGGGGGAATTGCACTGAAGCTAAAGGTCATTGTGGACGCGCTTTCAAATATATTTTCAGTTGGCAAGAGCCACAAGCTTCAGCCAGGCGGCACAATAAAGCGGGTGTTTTACAACCTGTTTTTGGGGCTTGCCCTTGTTGCTTTCGGGCTTGCGCTCCCGGTGTTCATGGGGCTTATAAGGGCGCCGCAGGCATTCCACATTCTTGGCGCCCTGTTTGTTGCCTGGGGGGCACTTCTGGTTTACAAGTCTGTCCGCCTTATTGGAAAATTCACCTTCAGGGAAAACGGAGTGCAGGTTGGCGGGGCAAAGCCAAGCGAGATTGAGGCAATGGTAAAGAACCTGTTCCCAAAAAACGGGCAGATGGGAAGCCTTGGGAAAGACAGGAGCAAGGGCAAAAGTAAAAGGGGCAGTTAAACAAAAAAAGCCTGGCTTGGATAAACGGAATGCTGAAAAATTGAGAATATTTGCCTTGCAGCAGAAAAAACTACTGGGAGCGCAGCGCAAGTTCCTTTGCAATAAGCTCGTCGAGAACTTCGTGGGCAATCATGCGCCTGCCGCCGACTTTTTCAAATGGAATCCTGCTTCGGTCAAGCCTGCGCTCAAACGCATTGCGCTTTATCTTGACTCCTTTTTCCTCCATCATTTCTACCGCCTCGCCGACGACATAGTAGTTGGAGGCAATATGGGCAAGCCCGTCAATTGAGGCCTTTGGAACCCAGCGCTGCGTGCCGATTTTCAACGAAGGAATAGAATTCTTCTCTACGCGGCCGATAAAGGCCCTGAAGTTGATGTCCTCGTGCTTTTTTAGCTCCGTAAACGCCTCTTTCATCGTGTAGTATTCGTTTTTGAGCGCTATCCAGTCATGGATGACGGGCTTTGGTATGAGCCTTTTCTTGCCGACTTTCGCGGACATGACTGTCCTGCGCTCCACGCGGCCGCCAAACGCCCTAAACGAGATGTTGACGCCGCCACGCTTTAGCTCCTCGTGGGCTTCCTCAAGCGTGTAGAGCCCCATGCCCTTGAGCATTTCCTTTTCAAGCTTGTCCTCCTCGTAAAGAGTCTGCGCCTGCCCGACAATGGAGCCTATGGAAGATGAGAGTGATTTTTCATGAGTATGCCTGTTTTTTTTCAGGTCGGAAATTTTTATCGATTTGACTTTTGCCACAACCGGGTCTTTGATTTTTTTCTCGATGATTATGCGTTTTCCACGTGACATATGATTTCACCGCCTTGGAACGGAGGTCATTGGGCTCTTAGGCGAAACGACGGCACAAAAGTGCGCCGATTGCCTTTCGAGGGAACAATACACCTCGGACTGATAGATGGACATATATATGCATAGGTTATTTAAAAGCCTTTCTATAAATACGCATTCTTCCATTTTTAAAAACAAGCCTCAGAGGTGAAATGTGTTTTGCCCGGCAAGATTTGCAGTGTTCCTGCTTGCTTTGGATTATTAACAATTCGCAGCTAAATCAGCAACATGAACATATGCAGCTGGTGCCGCAAGCGCGCTTTGGCGACAAGCGCTGGAAGGCAAGTGTTGGAAAGTGAGGGCAAGAATAGCGCTGCAGCAAAGCTTGGTCAAGACGGGGTATGCTGCTTGTGCCTTGGAATAAAAGAAGGGTTGGAAAAAATACTTATGAACGCCTGGGATGGCGCCTGCAATGAGGGGATTGGGTTTGAAAGCTTCAGGGTAAGCATTGGCCAGCCTGAAAAAAGCTCCATGATTGAGCAGGGGCTTTTGGTAAAAGCTGGGTATGCAAAATTCAAGCCGTTGAAAAACGAGCTCAACCCGCTTGCCGGAAATTTGTTTGCAAAAATAAGCGGGAAAAAATACCTCCAGTGGGGAGGCGGGGCTGATGCAGTGCTCAAGATTGACTTGGATGGCAAAAAGGCCGTTCTTCACCCAGAGCCGGTATTCATATTTGGCAGGTACGAAAAATTCTTGGACAGCATTGGCCAGACAAGCTGGATTTGCAACAGGTGTGCAGGGGCTGGATGCAAGGCGTGCGGCAACACAAGCAGCGGCTATTCTGATTCAGTGCACTCGCAGATAGAGGCCGGGCTTGTTGCAAATACGTTCAAGAGGACGTTTCTTCATGCAAGCGGCAGGGAGGATGTTGACGTGAAGGCAATGGGGACCGGAAGGCCGTTTGTCCTTGAAGTGCAGCGGCCGATTAGGAGGGATATTGACTTAAGGAACATGGCCGATGCAATAAACAAAAA
>VGKX01000038.1 GCA_016866895.1 Candidatus Parvarchaeota archaeon | reverse complement strand
TTGTAAAACTGTGCGCATGCATAGCCGAAAAAAATGCAAAAACAGCACTTGCTGCTATTGGCAGGGCAAAAAGCCAGGGCGCTGCCCTAGCAGAGCTTAGGCTGGACTATCTTGAAAACCCTCGCGAGGCAGAACAGATAATTCGCAACTCGCAAGTCCCGATAATTGCCACGTGCCGGAGGGTTTGCGACGGAGGCATGTTCAGGGGGAACGAGGAACAAAGGACAGGAAACTTGATTGATGCAATAAATTCCGGGGCTCAGCTAGTGGATGTTGAATCAGACATGGACAAAAAACTGAGAGTAGCTGTGTGCAGCTGCGCAAGGCTGAGAAAATGCACTGTCATCATGTCAAGGCATTTTCTAAGCGGCGTGCCTGACAGGGATTATGCAAGAAAGTTCATTGAAGAATCGCTTGAATGCTCGGACATAGCAAAATTCGTATATTTTGCAGAAAAAAAGCACGAGTGCAGGCTTGCAGTTGAAATTGCAGCAAGGTTTGCAAAAACCGGGAGAGTTGTTTGCTTTGCCGCAGGCGAAAACGGAACTGCAAGCAGGATATTTGATGCAAAGGCCGGGGCGCCTATCGCATACTGCAGCACAGGGCAGAAAAACAAGGTTGCCAAAGGCCAGCTGACAGTTTTCCAGATGGATAGGGCAATGAAGAGCAGGACACCGCTTGTCGTGCTTCTGGGGTCTCCTGTCAGCCACTCGGTAAGCCCGCAGATGCAAAACGCTGCGTTTGACAATGCAAAAATTGGCCTGGCGTACTGTCTTCTTGAAACAAGCCCGCAGGATTTGGAAGACACAGTCAGCCTGCTGAAAAAAGCGGCTGTTGCAGGATTTAACATAACAATACCGCACAAGGAGAGAATGGTTGGGCTTGTGGACAGGCTTGACAAAACTGCGAAAAAGATAGGGGCAGTGAACACTGTGGCAATCCGAAATGGGATTTTGGCTGGATACAACACGGACTGCATCGGAGCATATGAGGCACTGGGGGGAAAAAACGCCATTCAGGGGAAAAACGTCTTGGTACTTGGGGCAGGGGGAGGCGCAAGGGCAGTCGCATTTGCATGCAGGAGCATGGGCAAGGCAGGAAATGTCGTTGTAGCGGCAAGGAGGATGGAGCAGGCAAGGCAAATTGCTTTGGACCTTGGCGCAGAAGACAGGCGTGGCGGAAAAGTTTCGGCAGCAGGTTTTTCCAAACCTGAGTTGGAAGATGCGTGCCGCAAGGCGGACATAATTGTCAACTGCACTCCTGTTGGCATGAGCCCCAATCTAGATACAGCACCAATCGGCCCTGGGCTTTTGGAAAAAAGGCACGTTGTGTTTGACATCATATTTAATCCAATTGAGACAGCGCTTGTGAAGGCTGCAGCAAGAAGGGGATGCAGGATTGTGACAGGAGAGAAGATGCTTGTTGCACAGGGGGCAGCCGGCTTTATGATTTGGACAGGGAAAATACCGGACAAGGAAAAAATGGCGGAAGCTGCACTTGTTGCACTCAAGCACCCTGCCAAAAAAATCCAGAGTGCGCTTTCAAAAAAGCCTGGAAAAAGCATTGCCCTGATTGGCTTTATGGGAACTGGTAAAAGCAGCGTGGGCAGGCTTGTCTCAAGAATGCTTGGAGCAAGGCATATTGACACGGACGGGGAGATTGAAAAGGCGGCTGGAAAAAGCATTCCAAGGATATTCAAGGAGGATGGCGAGGAAAAGTTCAGGGAGCATGAAGCCAGGGCAATTGCAAGTGCAGCCAGGGAAAGAAATGCAGTAATTTCATGCGGCGGCGGGGCAGTGCTTGCAAGGCAGAATGTGGAGGCCTTGAAAAACGGCTGCGCGGTTATCTTGCTTGAAGCAAAGCCCAGAACAATACTTGAAAGGATTGGCAGAGCAAGAAAAAGGCCACTAATTGCAGGAGAAAAACCGCTTGAAAAAATCCGGAAACTTCTTGCCTTGCGGTCAAATATTTATTCAAATGCAGCAGATATCAGGATAAAGACCGATGGGAAAAGCATTGGGCAGGTTGCTGGAAAGATAGTGAAAATAACAGAGCAAGAGGGTTGGTGCTGATGCGATTTGGAGAAAGATTCCGAGTTGAGATTTTTGGGGCTTCCCATGCAAAGCAGATTGGATGCACAATCGATGGCTGCCCCAAAGGCACGAGAATAAGTCTGGAGAGAATACAGGCTGACTTGGAGAGGCGAAGGCCTGGCACAAGCGTTCTAACCACAAAGAGAAACGAGCCTGATAGGATGATTGTCAGGGATGGAATATCAGGCGGGGTGGCAACTGGCAAGAAAATAACTCTTGTAATTGAGAACAAGGATGTGGACTCAAGACCATATGAAAAATTCAGTGGAAAGCCGCGGCCCGGGCATGCAGATTACACGGCACATATAAAATACGGCCCGGGTTTTGACATGCGCGGTGGCGGGCCGTTTTCAGGAAGGATGACTGCGGCCATGGTAATGGCAGGAGGGGTTGCAAAGCAGATTCTTGAAAGCCACGGGATTGAGGTTGCCGCCTTTATCACCCAGATAGGCAGGGCAAAAATACCCGGAAGGGTTGAGGATTCCAGGATTTCCAGGACTCCGGTGGCCGGGATAGCATGCCCGGACGCAAAGGCAGCGCTTGAAATGAAAAACGAAGTGGAAAATGCAAGTTTGCATAAAGATTCGGTAGGAGGAATTATCGAATGCAGGTGCTTTGGGGTTCCTGCCGGGCTTGGAGACCCCATGTTTGGCTCTGTTGAAAGCACCATAGCCAAGGCCGTATTTGGCATTCCAGCAGTCAAGGGCATTGAGTTTGGGGCAGGTTTTGCCGCAAGTTCCATGACAGGCTCAAAGTGCAATGACGAGTTTGAGCTCAAGGATGGCAAGGTTGCCACAAGGACAAACAATGCTGGCGGGATTTTAGGCGGCATAGCAAACGGCATGCCGATTGTTTTCAGGGTCGCATTCAAGCCAACTTCAAGCATAGGTAAAAAGCAACGGACTGTTGACCTCAACACGATGACAAACACTGAGATTGAGATAACTGGAAGGCACGACCCGTGCCTTGCCCTAAGGGCAGTCCCTGTTGTTGAAGCAGTTGCTGCAATCTGTCTTGCCGACCTGGCCCTGATGCAGGAAGAAAGTTGAAGGGCAGACTGTCATTGAGAATGGATTTGGAGACTGAAAATGCAATGAAAAATGATAAAAGGTGAAACTGATGGCAATATCAAAAAAGAAAATAGACGAGATGAGGAAAAGGATTGACTCGTGCGACAAGCAGATTGTTTCGCTTCTTGCAAAAAGGGTTGAGACTGCAAAAAAGATACTTCGGGCAAAACAGCATCTTGGCATAGAAGGCGAGGACTCTGCAAGGGAGGAGGAAATACTTGGAAGCGTTGGCAGGAGGGCCCAGACTTGCGACATAGACACGGAATTTGCAATCAAGCTTTTCAGGGAAGTCATTGACTACAGCAAATTCAAGCAGGGTTCAAAGCAGCCCCTTGTTGCCTTCCAGGGAGAACATGGGGCATACAGCGAGCAGGCCATAGACGGGCTTTTTTCAAAAAACAGGACTACGCTTCCATGCAGCACTTTCAGGGAGGTGTTTGAGGCAGTAGGGTCTGGCGAGGCTGACTATGGCCTTGTGCCGATTGAAAACTCGCTTGAGGGAAGCGTAAACAGCGTCTACGACTTGCTGCTGGAGTACGACTTGCACATTACAAAAGAAACCATGCATAGGATTACGCATTGCCTGGTTGCGGCAGGCAGCACATCACTTTCAGGAGTCGAGGAAGTATATTCGCATCCGCAGGCGCTTGGGCAGTGCAAAAAATACCTTGAAGAAAGACTGCCGTATGCCGGCCCGGTGCCATATTACGATACTGCGGGCGCTGCAAAAATGATAGCTGAGACGGAGAAGCACAATTGCGCCGCGATCGCAAGCAGGAAGGCGGCGGACTACTACGGGCTAAAGGTGCTTGCGGAGGACATTGGGAACAGCAGGGAAAATTTCACGCGCTTTTTGCTTCTCTCACGGCAAAAGGCCGAAAATTGCCTGAACCCGAAGACTTCTATAGTCTTTGCCGCAAAGCACAAGCCAGGGGCGCTTTACCACTGCCTTAAGCCATTTGCAGAAAGGAAAATCAACCTTACCAAGCTGGAGTCAAGGCCAGCAAAGCAATGGGAATATGTTTTTTACATGGACTTTGTCGGGGATGCAAAGGAAAAGAACCTAGAGCAGGCACTAGGGGAGCTTTCACAAATGACAAGCTTCATCAAGGTTTTGGGAGTTTATGAAAGCGCAAAGGATGGCGTAAAAAAGTGAGGCAATGCAAATGAAAAAACCAATGGATTTGGGGGTTGGGGACCCGGACTTGAAAGCCCCAGCTTTGCTTGCCAAGATAGCAAGAAAGTCAATCAATGAAGGCAGGGACTGCTACGCAAGCCCGGCAGGCCAAGCCATTCTCAGAAAGGCAATTGCAGCCAAAATCGGCGCCGATGCCAATAATGTGGTGATAACGCCTGGCTCAAGATGGGCCATTAACCTTGCAATGAAGGTGTGCACAAGACCTGGAGAAAGAATTGTTGTGCTTGGGCCTGCGTGGCACGGTTTTTCGCAGATTGCAAGGGCAAACAGACTGAAAGTAAGGGTCATTGACTGCCTTGCCGAAAAAAAGAACGGGCATCTTGGGTTTATGTTGCCTCGAAAAAAACTGTCAATGGCAATGACAAAAAATACTGGCATGATAGTTGTCAACTCGCCAAATAACCCTACAAGCACGACTCTTCAAAAGCCGGACATTGAATTTATCGAAAGGCTTGCAAGAGAGAAGGGCGCTTATGTGCTAAGCGACGAGGCATATAGGGACCTTGCCTTTGACGGCAGAGACAACAAGGCCCCAGAAGGCAAAAATGTGATAAAAATCGGCACGTTCTCAAAGACATTTTCAATGACAGGATGGAGGATAGGGTATGTTGTTTTCCCCCAAGGCAAAATGGCAAGGCAGGCAGAGGAACAAAACAGGATTTTTATAACAAACGTGCCGCTTTTCATCCAGGATGCCGCCTTAGCCGCGGCAAAAATGAGGGACACTGTTGCAAAGGGCAGGAGAAAAATTTTTGCCAGGCGCCTGAGAGTGGCACTTGGCATACTTGAAAAGTCCCAAGGGCTGCAATTATGCAAGCCCGATGCAGGATTTTACATCTTTGTCAGGAGAAGAGGGCTTGACGCAGTAAAGCTTGCAAAAAAGCTTGCGAAAAAGGGAGTATTAATAAGTCCGGGGACAATGTTTGGCGATTACAGGGATTGCTTCAGGATTGCATTAATCCAAAATGGGAAAAAACTGGTGGCTGCACTAAAGATAATCGCAGATGAGCTGGGGCAAAAGTAGTTGAGGAAACCTAATTGGGGATGCGATTTAGGATTTATTAGCTTGATGCTATGACGTGAATAAAGATGGCAAAAAAACTTGAGGTTGGCATAATCGGTTTTGGGGCATTTGGAAGGCTGGTTTCCCTGCATCTGCAAAAGTTTGCAAAAATTACCGCCTATGACAGCAGTGCATTGCTCAAGGCAAAAGCAAAAAGCCCAGGGGTAGTGTTTTCAAGCCTTGAGGCAGCAGCATCAAGAAAAATAGTAATTTTTGCAGTCCCAATATCGGCATTTGAAAATTGCGCCAGGAATGCCGCCAAGCACGTAAGTCCTGGCGCACTGGTGCTTGACACCTGCTCGGTAAAGCAGCTGCCTGCAGCTGCAATGGAAAGGCTGCTTCCCAAATCGTGCTTTATCATGGGCACGCATCCGCTTTTTGGGCCCCAAAGCGCAAGGGGCGGGCTTGGCGGTTTGGGTATTGTACTTTGCCCAATAAGATGCACTGGCATGCAGCTGAAAAAGGCAAAACGGGTTTTGAAAAGCCTTGGGCTTAAGGTTTCTGTTTGCACGCCAGAGGAGCACGACAGGAAAATAGCTAGGACGCAGGCAATGATGCACTTTATGCTTAAAGGATGGGCAGGAGTGCTCAAAAACCACGTGAAGGAGGGGCAGGGCGAATTTGCCACAAGTTCGTTCAGACAGCTTTGCAAGGCGCACAGCCTGATTGCAAATGACTCAACGGCACTTTTCACTGACATGCAAAAATTTAACAGGTTTGCAAAACTGGAGCGAAAAAAACTGATTTCAGGGCTCATTGCACTTGACAGGCGGCTGAGAAAATGATTGGTTCTATGCATCAAAGTTCAGTTGAAATAAAAAAATGCCAAAGGCCCATGAACGCGACGATTGTCGCACCCCCGTCCAAAGCACATACTCTTAGGGCGATATACATTGGCGCTTTAGCCAACGGCAGGACAACAATAATTAATCCGCTTCTTGCGCAAGACCAGCTTGCTGCACTTGAGGCAGTCAGAAAACTTGGTGCAAAAGTCAGGATCGGGAAGGGAGAGATTTCAATAGATGGCGGGATTGAAAGGCTGCGGCCGGAAAAGGTGAATGCCCAAGGCTCCGGGGTGAGCGCAAGGTTCCTGCTTCCCATATGCTGCCTGATTGGCGGCCAGAGCATCGTGGATGGAAGCATGAAGATGAGAAGCAGGCCTATTAAGCCCCTTGTTGAAGCCTTAAGGCGGCTTGGGGCCAGTATTGATTACCTCAAAGAGAAGGGGCATTTACCAGTAAGGATAAACGGCAGCGGCCTTGATGGAGGAAAATGCAATATTGAAGCAAGCGCAAGCTCGCAGTTTATATCGGCCTTGCTTGTCACAGGCCCCCTTATTAATAAAGGGATTGTTTTGAACATTGGCAAGAAAATTGCTTCAAGGCCATATATTGAAATTACTCGCGAAGTGATGGAAAGGTTTGGAGCCAAAACTGAAAAAAAAGAAAATGAGATTAGAGTGGCTTCATGCAATTACAGGCCATGCAGATACAGGGTTGAGGGCGATTACAGTTCAGCGGCATTCCTTTTTGCAGCGGCAGCCATTACAAACGGCAGCATCAGAGTCAAAGGGCTAAGCGCCAACACGCGCCAGGGAGACAAATTTTTCACTGAAATCCTTGAAAAGATGGGTTGCAAAATAAAAATTGGCAGGATGAGTGTAAAACTTATTGGCGCCAGAAATTTAAAGGCTATAAATATTAACATGTCAGACTGCCCGGATATTGTAATGCCTCTGGCTGCCGTGTGCCTGTTTGCCCGTGGGACAAGCAGGATTGGCGGTGTTGAAACGCTGCGGCTCAAGGAAAGCGACAGGGTGCAGGCCATAATTGAGAACATAAGAAACCTTGGAGGTAAAGCGCGATTCAAAGACGGAAAGATACATATCAAAGGTGCCGGCATCGGGGGGACTGGACTGCACGGCGGCCTTATCGACCCCCATAACGACCACAGGATTGCAATGGCATTTGCCGTGGCAGGGCTCAGGATAGGCGGCATAAGAATTTGCAACCCAGAATGCGTCAAAAAAAGCTTCCCTGCATTTTTCAAAGTTCTGCGGCAGATATGGAATAATTAGTGGAATAAATTAAAGCATTGACAAGCTTTCAGCAAATAAAGCCAAATATTATAGTCGGGAGCTATCGTTTGTACAAGCCAACAGTCTCCCCTTTTGCTATTGCCAGCCGCTCGACTATTGTCTCAAGCTCTATTTTTGAGCCGCTTTGCACCTCTATCTGGTCTTTGAGCGCATAGATTTTGAAAAAATAACGGTGCGGTTTTCCAGGAGGCGGGCATGGGCCCCCCCAGCCAGACTTCCCAAAGTCGGTCATTCCAAAAACTGACCCTGTGCCACCTGCGCCCTTGTTGCCCCACGCTTCTTCAAAAACATGATTTTTGGCACCCTGGCCGATAGCCACATTCCATGCCGTAAAATGCGTAAACGCCCCGCCTGGCGCGTCCGGGTCGTCAACAACGATTGCAAGATATGCAGCCTCAGCTGGTATTTCTGAAACCGAGATTTGCGGGAACATGTTTGGCCCTTTGCAAGTGTACCTGTCTGCTATGAACCCGCCGTTATTGAAAGGTGCCGAAATTTTAAGTGTTTTCACATAAATCAACCCCCCAGACGCCGTTTGCATGCCAGATGAATCAGAATTTTTCGGTCCGCCAAACTGCCTTGTTTAGTGCAACCCAATAAGAGAATGGCAAAAAGAAGCGCTAATGCAAATTTTGCCCTCAAATAATCCCTTCTGAGTTTGGAGGTTGGGGATATTTACGCTTTTTCCTTTCTTTTTTCCTTCTTTTTGCCCTTCTTGTTGGCTATTTGGATTGGGAGCATGGCGCTAACAGGACTCTTGATTTTCAGCGCCCACGAATACGCCGCAGTTTTCCATGACAACGAGTCTATTTTGTGGTCAGGGATTATTTCACCATAAAACCCCCGCCTCAAGAACCTGAAGATGCTCTTGTCATTGACTATTTCATTTTCAAGCTTGGCAAGCTCGCTGTTTTTTGCCTCCCAGTCGCGCAATGTTTTGAACTTGCCAATACGAAGCACAGATTTTAGTGCGGAAATTATGTCTTCCCTTTGTGGGGAAGCAACGCGCTTTTTGGAATTGGCACGCTTCAGCTCGTTAATTTTCCGTCCAATCTCATTGCCATCTCTCATTAAATCAACCTAAATAAACCAATTCAGATTACGCCGAGGGTTATTATTTCTTTTGCCGGTTGCACAAATATAAACTTGCTTGGCCGTTTTGTTTGCCATGCCAGATTCAAACAAAAGTTTTCGCACAGGCGGCCGCGGTAATGGCTCTGGCTGCAGTTGCACTGATGCTTGGAAAAAAC
>VGKX01000037.1 GCA_016866895.1 Candidatus Parvarchaeota archaeon | reverse complement strand
ATTGTGCCTATGAACATGCCATCAATCTTGTCCCCGTGTATTTTTGCGTCGTTTAGCGCACTTGCACCTGCATCAATAATCATGTCCCTAAAGCCCCTGCTCCAGTCCTCGCCAAACTTGGACATGCCAACTCCAACAACCGCAACTTTTCTCATCTTGACCACCATAAAAGATAATTTTTATCGAATTCAACCCACTTCAGACAAGCCCGTTGCCCTCTTCTCAAAGGCTTTTGAGTTTTCTCCTGTGCTTTGCATAAAGCGCATAGCTGAGGTACTCCTTGTTTTGCACAAAGCTTTCCACGGCAGGCCCAATTTTCCTTTTTTCCTCAACCAAATCCGTGACAGTTATTGCAAACGCATCAGAGCCTGCCCCCGAGCCAAAAGAGGCAACAAGTATCTTTTCCCCCTGCTTTGCAATGTCAAGCACTGCGCACAGCCCAATCGGGGATGCGGCTGAATATGTATTTCCAATTACCGGTGTCTTGAGCCCGGCTTTAAGCTTCTCAACTTCAATGCCAAGCTTTTTTGCAGCCTCAATTGGGAACTTTCCATTGGGCTGGTGGAAAACAAAGTAGTCATAGTCCTTTGCAAGCGTGTTTGTCTTTTCAAAAAGCCCCTGCACCCCGCCCATCAGGTGCTTGAAATAGCCTGGTGCGCCTGTGAACCTGCCACCGTGCGTTGGGAATTCTGCATGCTGGCGCCTCCAAAAATCCGGAGTGTCGGTTGTATAAGAGTAGGTTGCATCTATGCTTGCAAGTGTTTCTTTTTTCTCACTGCCTATCACAAATGCCGCAGCGCCTGCGGATGCTGTGTATTCAAGGGCGTCGCCAGGCCTTCCCTGCGATGTGTCTGCCCCTATTGCAAGGCCGTAGTTTACCATTTTGCTTGCAACATAGCCGCAGCAAATCTGCATTGAAACTGTTCCTGCCTTGCAGGCAAACTCAGTGTCTGCCGCAGTCAGGTTTGGGGTTGCGCCTATTGCCTGTGCCACTATGGTTGCAGTAGGCTTCACTGCATATGGGTGCGACTCTGAGCCTACGAAAACCGCACCTATGGAAGATGGCTCGATTTTAGCCCTTTTTATGGCAATCCGCGCAGCCTCAACAGACATCGTTGCAGAGTCCTCATCAATGTCGGGCACGGATTTTTCCTGGACCCCAAGGCCGGATTTTATCCTGTCTGCCTCCTCGCCCCACACTGCGGCTATTTCCTCTACCTTAATCCTGTATTTTGGCACATATGCGCCATAACCTACAATGCCTGCTATCATAAGAATCACCCTGCAAAAATCATTAAGCTACAAATTGATGCCAGTCAATTTGGCACTGCAATTACAAACAAGTCAAATCGGCAAATCACATGCAAAGTGCAATGTTTTTCAAGCAAACCAGGCACGGCAGCCGGAATTTTCGGCTTTGCCTCCCCCTATATCTTGTTGAGCGTGTCTTTGATTTTTCCAATGTCAACCTTGGTTGTTACCACGGGTATTTGCTCCTTTTCCGCAAGCTTGAGTGCTAGCTCGTCAACTTCGTCAATCCCATGGAGGACTATGATGCTTGGCTTCATTGGCGTGACTCTGACAACAACCAAAGGCGAGCGGCCTGTTGATACCCTTGTGAAGATGAATGCGCGCTCTGACATGGAGCCGTAAAGCCTTGGGTAGTGAGTATAGGGCATCTCAAGTATCACTTTTAGGCTGTCAATAACCGTGTAGCCATAGAGCTTTTTGACTTTCATAAGCTCGTCATTTGCAACAACCTTGCCGTTCACAAGCTTTGCAAAGTCAATGGCGCTAATGCTTGTTGCAAACTCGTGAACCTCAAAGAATTTCTCCGAGTTTTCCTCTGGATGTGTAAGTTTTGTGACAACCTGGCTTCCCCTATCCTTGTCTATTGCAATTATTGACTCAACAAAGCGCCGAATGACTGCAGTGCCTGGCGAGCGCCTTCGGTTTCCTTCGTAATCTGATATTGTAGATGCTGAAATTTTGAGATGCCTGCCTAGCTCTGACTGGGTGATGCCAAATATCTCGCGCCACTTTTTCATTGTTCCCCCAGGCGTGTCGGATACTGAAATTTCACCTGCGATCTGCACTGTCAATTTTTCCATTTTTACACCATTCTTAATCAGGTTTATATTTTTTGCACTAAGCAATTTTGATCAATTTCCCTATCTCAAATTTTCAAATCCCACCCTTTTAAATCTATCGAAGCCCTATTTGACTTTTGACGAACTAACTTCCATCTGCCTTGTTTCTGTTAACCCTCAATGCAATCGTTTATATACCTTAATTCCCATAAATTATAACATAAACTTATCAACGAAGCCAATCGTCCTTCACAAAATCTGCAAAGTGACCCAAATGACAAAAGTTTTTCACCCAGGTCTGGTATGCTATCGACAGCTGTCGGTTCTTACCACTTACTTTCAGGCAAAAACCCAAAGCATGTTATACAAACAAAACGAAATCTTTATCCAAAGGCTCAGGTGCGACGTGCAGCAGCTCACGCCATTTTTGAAAAAATACATGGCCTTGCATTATCTTCATGACCAAATCATCGATAAAAGCCCTGACAATATTCTTCACCAGGGCGTTTGTGTGAAGGCAACCGAAGCCTTGGCATTCCTGCTTAAAACTCGCGGTTACAACTCCTTCGAGCTTTGCAAAGGCTTGCATTCGCTTGTGGGGGTTGAGCATAACGGCGAAAAAATACTTGTCGACCCAACACATCTGCAGTTTTTCCACATCCTTGGCATTGACGGCAAGTATTTTCCCAAGGAGGAGGTGCTTGTCCTAAATAGTGCCGACTCAAATGCATATGCTTCCCTGCTTGCCGACTCACTTGTTTCGCAGCTCGAAAAATGCGGCAAGTCACGCATTGAGCTTGTACGGTTTTTTTTAGGCATCTGGAACGAGTCTTTGTATTTCAAATTAAACAATAACCCGCTTCTCGTAGTTGACCGGCTTATGGCGGATTATCCAAACCAATCATGTGAAAAAAATCTTCTTGTCAGTGAGCTTGCTAAAGACGGCTTTATCCAGCTTGCGCCAAATCTCGAAAAGCCAAAAATCTGGTCCATCATCAAAAGCGAATAGGAACGTTGATTCATATGCGCGGCTCAAGACTTATTATTTGCGCAATTGGGTCTTCTAAAGCACCGACTGAAAGCCCTTTCCATTCAAAACTCAAGCAAGAGAAAATGCAGTTTCCACATCCAATCAAAAAAAATGCAAACATGAAACCAATTTATTTCAAACCAAAGCACAGTTACGCAAAAAAGCTTGGCATGGACATCCTTGCTTTTAAGCCGGCACTTGAAAAGGCGGTTTTTGCAATCTCATTTCCTGGCGAATATGAACTCAATCCCTATTTTGTTCCTTTAAAGGAAAATGCCCTCAAATACCCTTTTTGCGGCGTTGCCTGCGGCATACTTGCATACCTGCTAGGGAATAAAGGCCACAATTTCACCGAATACACCAATGCGGTTCTTGGGCATGTTGTGCTTGCAAAACCATGTAAGGACGCTTCAATAATAATTGACCCGACATATCTCTAGCATTTTTTTAATGCCAACAGTTCAATTGGCTCACGTGAGCTTGAAAAACGGCTTGACTCAATGCTTTTGCCAAAGCAGGAGATACTTGTTATACAAAAAGGCACGCTTGCCAGGCTCGCAAAATGGTTTGACAAGGCTAATGCCAAAGCCCTAAAACAGTTTCCTGCACTTGCCAAACAGTACTGCTCGCAGATGCCACTTGAGCGTGTCATTGAGCTTGCAAAACTAAGGTACCACTCTTTAGGCATTCCAAAAGCCCAATTGCTTAAAACCCTCAAGTCAATTTACACCCTTTCGCATTATGATGAAAATCCCTATCAGCTGCACAAAGACATGGCAAGCTGGAAAGACATCACAAAACTTCTGTATTCCCATATGCAGCTTGCACATTTGCTTCAAAAAGAAGGATATGAATTTTAGGGCATTTCAGGTTTTTCCATGCAACCGATTTACAATGCAAACTCTGATGCGCGCCAGCATCAAGCCACAAGCAAAAGCACTGTTATTTGTTCAAAACAGCCGCTTGCCTGCCTGCCTAAAAACCATCTGGATAAAATTAGGCAAGATGCAAAATCCCTCAAACCCTACCTTGTCAAGTATCTCCATGCTATTGCCAAAAGCCGCTGTTTGTTTGCCCCTTTAATCTCAAATGAAAACCCCGGAAACTCAATCCTAAGGCGCGGCCTTTGCAACGAGGCATCTGCAATACTCCAGTTTCTTCTTGAGTCCAAAGGACACTTGTTTGAAGTTCATGAAAGCGTTCTTTGGAATCACACCTTGCTTGCATCAGTTTTCCAGGGAAAGCGCGTCATAATCGACCCAACCTATCTGCAATATTTCAAGCCAAAAGCGCAGGGCCATCTGAATCCGCAAATTTGCATGGAGCTTGACAATCTTTTCTTTACAAATGAAATACTGGTTGTTCCGGAAGGAAACTTTGATGATGCCGCAAGGCAGATATCACGCATGCTCAACCCTCCTTGGGAAAACATCCGCCGCATTTTTGGCAAATTTGCAAGCACTTTGCATACGCAATATTCCAATGCTGAAAGCCAAAAAGCCATAATCAAATCGCGCTACCCATATTATGGGGCAAGCCTTGATTCGTCCAATAGCCTTTTCTTGAAGTATAATATTGACCGGGGCTATTCCATCCAGACAAACAGGCTTTCACAGTACCTGATGCTTGGGAGCCAGGGAAAATTCGACTTTATGCCAGAATACGCGCTTGCCGTTGTCAAACTGATGAGGGAAGATGGCTTTCTCAAAAGACCCGATATGTAAACTTGACAAGCCAGCAATGCTTTGCATCAAACCAGCAATCAACTTGGCAAAAGAAGTTTCTTTATTCTATCGGGCTTATCATTCTGCCTGCAAGCTTTTTGTAAAATTCCGGGGTGCATTTGCCCAATGCCCTTACAACCTGTCCAGCTCTAATCCGAATTACGCTGTCAGACCTTGCAAAGCTTCCTGGTGCAAGTACGCAGTTCACATAGGCAGTTCCTATTTTGATGCAGTATTCATCGCTTTTGTTTTTCCAAGCTTATCCAATAACTGCCTGTACCACCCAATTCCATCGCCCTTATCGCATGCTCCTCAGTGTCAAGCGCTTTTTACGCTGGTTTATCTCATGCTTTCCAGCGTCCCTATCGCCTTTTTTATCTTCTCAAAAGAAGTTTTGCAGTTTTCCAAATACACATGCTCAAGTGCAGCCCCCAAATCAGGCTCGTCTGCAAGCGGCGGCATTGTAAAGCAGTACTTGTGCTCCTTTCTCTCAATTATACCGCGCTTTTTCAGCTCAAGTGTGTGGTAGCGCACTGCTTTGGGATTGACCTTCTCCACCTCTATACTCTGGATTTTTGCAATCCTTGCAAGCAGCTGGTGGATGTCTGGCGGCTGCTCCTCAAAATGGGCAAACATCAGCGCCTCAAGAATATCGAGCATCAGAGTCCTGCTCTCGCCAGGTAAAATAAGCCCAAGGGAAAGTGCCACATACCTGACAAGCGATTTTTTAGTCATCTTTACCTCGCTTGTCAGCTGCATGTCGCGAATTATTTGCTCCTGGCGGATTAACTTTGATTCTGGCAATGCCATAAACAAAACCCTTTGCAAACCAATACTTGCCGCAATTCCGCAACATCCAATTGCAAATCCACAATACCATGCCGTAAGCCAGCAATCCAATCGAAAGCTAGCTCTATCAAATTGCATTAATTATTGTGTGACTAAAACAATTTTGGCGTGCTTGTTTTAAAGTCTTTGGGGAAAATCTATTCAAAGTTTTTCTGATTTGCTGGCTTTGCCACAATAAGCAAGTCGTCCCCGATTTTCTCAACGCTTTTAAAAACAAGATTTTTTGCCTGCCGCATTCTTCCAATGCCGCTTCCCTCAACCGGGGTTTTTGCCTCCCTGCCGCCAATCAGCTTGGGGGCAATGAAAAAGTAGAACATGTCAACAAACCCGGCCCCAGAATTTTTTTTATCAAATGCAAAGCTTGCAATCGTCTCCCCGCCACCCTCAACAAGAACACTTGAGATGTCAAGACTTGCAAGTTTTTCAAGAAGTTTTTTTATCGGTATTTTTTCGCCGCCAAATACAAGCACGCGCACCCTCTTTCTTTCAAGCATCCTAATCCTGTCCTTGTCCTTTGAGCATGTTGCAACAACAAGCCTGCCGTCTGTTCCTATGGCTTTTGCATTTAACGGTATTTTCAAGCCAGTGTCAAGTACAACCCTATATGGCTGCCGAATAACCTTATCGCGCCCCCCCTGCCTTACAGTCAGGCGTGCGTCATCCTTCATAACAGTCCCAATCCCAACAAGCACTGCATCATGCCTTGCCCTAAGCCCCTGAACACGCCATCTTGAATTATTGCCTGTTATCCATTTTGAGTCGCCTGTCCTTGTGGCAATCTTGCCGTCTGCAGACATTGCCCACTTGACAGATACGTATGGAAGGCCGGTTCTTGCAAGCTTTTCAAAATACGGATTTATTTCAAGGCACTTGCCTGCAAGCACGCCCCCCTTTACCTCAATCCCCGCAGCCATCAATTCTCTTGCGCCCTTGCTGCCTGAGTTTTTTGCAGTTGGGTCGCCTGCCCCAAAAACAACCCTTGAAAAACCGGCTTTAATAATTGCCTGCGTACAAGGCGGTGTCCTGCCATAATGCGAGCAGGGCTCAAGTGTCACAAAAAGCGTTGCGCCCTTTGCCTTTGAAACAACATGTTTTTCCGTTCTGCCAAGCTTTCTTATTGCTTCTATCTCCGCATGCGCCATCCCGGCCATTTTGTGAAAACCGGTCGCAATAACTTTCCCGCTTTTAACAACAAGCGCTCCAACATGCGGGTTTGGGGTTGGGTCTGCCAACAATGCAAGCCCAATTGCTTTTTTCATAAAAAGTTCGTCTTTATCCAGAAAATCACTTCAATCTAAGCCGAACTCATCAAACTGCAAGCCGAAGTTTTCCATTCATTTCTCCACTTACTTTAGCCTGCTTAATTCCACTGCCGCGCCAACAGCCCTCTTTGCATATTCTTCGGACACTTTTTTTGCGTATGCCCAAGTCGCATCAGGGCCAATCACCCCAAAGCCAACAGGCTTTCCAAATTCAAGGCTAAGCTTTGAAATTGCAGACGCGCACGCCTCAACAACTACTTCATCATGGTCGGTCTTTCCTTTTACCACGGCCCCAAGCACAATGCAGGCATCGACATTTTTTTTTGCAAGGGCTATTTTTAGCGCAAATGGCGCGTCAAATGCACCTGGCACATGATAAACCTTGCCAACCTTTGCGCCAAGCATGGCCGCATGAACGAGTGCCGCCCTCTCCATTCTCTTGGTTATCTCCTCGTTAAAATCGCAGACGATTATCGCAAGCTTAATCATAAAACTCCCGCCTACTCGCGAACTATCTTTCCAACATGCATTCTTCCTTGCCTTAAGCCCAGCCCTGCGTATTTTGTCAGCTCCTGCTGGTTTGTTGCAAGCAGCACCGCATTTATGGCGTGCTTTCTTGCCCTGTCCTCAAAAATTGAGCCTAAATCCTTTTCGTTTTTCCCCTCATCCTCATGCACGAATACCTCGACAATATGCTTGTTTGTCATTAGTTTTGCCCACTGGAGGCCTAAAGACGCCTCATGCCCGCATGTCTTGTCAACAGCCTCTTTGCCAACCATCCCGAATGCAATCACCATGTCGCATTTGTCCCGCTCATACAAAAGCTTGCACTCGACAGGCAGATCCTTTATGCCAGGAACAGTGCGCCTCACGAATTCCTTTTGCAAATCAGGAAACTTCCTGTTTATTTCGTCTATCGCGAAGCCTGCCATGTCTGCCCGCGCAAAAGTAGTGTCAGCCAACCCGATTTTTAGCCTATTGACCATGCAATCAACTGCTTCCAAAAGGCAGAGTGCCAAAATTCCCCTTTGCCTTTCCCTTGCCTTTTTCAGGCTATTATGTCCCTGCCTTCTATAAAAACAAGCCTGTTTTTCCTTGCATATTCATCTGCTTCTTTTTTTGCAAGCGCCTTGCCGCATCCCCTGCCGCACTTTCCGCCGCTGTTGCAAAGCATCTCGCACAAAAGCACTGCAGGGGCAAGCCCCGCCTTTCTTGCAAGCTCAAGGGAAAGCTCAGTGTGCCCTTTCCTGTGCTTTAGGCCCTTTCCAATTAGAAGCTGCACATGCCCTGGCGACTTGAAGCCGCCTTCAAATTCCTTTTTCATGCCATTTGCGCTTTCAGCAACTTTTGCAAAAGCCTTTGCAGTCATTGCCCTGTCGTTGTCAGTAATCCCTGTAAATGCCTTCACCGAATTTATCGAAACTGAGAAAGCCGGCTTGTCGCCGTACCTTGTTTTCCCATACGCAATCTTTCTCAAAAGCGGATTACTATTTTTTGAGTAAAGGTCTGCCAGGTATGGTAACCCTATCTTTTTTGCGACCCGGTTGTCAGTTGCTAGGCAGACAAGCCCGCCTGCATCCTGCCTCATCATGGCGATTATGTCAGGCGTTGCGCTTGAGGCATGGACTATTATATCCGCCTCGCCCTCCCTTCCCTCAAAGTCAAACACAAGTATAGGCCTGCCATCCCTGAGGGCCTCAATGGCCATTCCAATTTTCTTAGAGTCAGGCATAAAACATACCCCTAATCCAAATTGCCAATAACAGCCCTATTGCTGCGAAAATGTCCTTTATCCAGCAGCTTCACTATTCCTTATTCCGAAAATATAAATCAAGACTACTCAATTATTGGTAAGAACCGAATCGGATTGGCTCAGTAATCGTCCCCTCTTCCCCTGTATTCAGTGCGCTTGCCCCTGGCGCGGTTATCGCGCCCCCCCTCGCCCTGTCT
>VGKX01000036.1 GCA_016866895.1 Candidatus Parvarchaeota archaeon | reverse complement strand
TGTGCTTCCTGTCGCTGAAGTGCGAGTGCGATGTTGAGGTTGTTGTTGACGGACAGCAGATTTTCCGCGTCAAATCAGGCTCAAGGCTTGTTGTGCGCGCCGCAAAAAAGCCCGTGATGTTTGCCAAAACTTAGTTGAAACAGAAAGAGAACAAGTCAACCTGGGTCTCTCTTATTTTTCAATAAGTAGCTGTGAAAATTCTTCTGCGGTATAGCCTGCTTGTCTTGCTATAGAACGCAAAACAAACAAATTCAAATCTTCATTTCCGTGAACTGGCACTGTAACATGGTGAACTGTTCCCTGCACTTCTTTAACTAGGTGTAAGTGACTGCCTTTTTGGCGCTTAAAACTAAACCCAAGTTTTTGAAGAAGTTTTACCACTTCTTTTCCAGATGCAGGTTTCACTCAATCCCTTTTTTGTAAATCCATGTCGCTTCCTTGTTCTCCCTTGAAACTCTTTTTTCCTTTACCAAATCCAAGATAACCTTGTATATGGACCCGAACTTTGTGTCAGGCCTGTTCTTGCAAACCATGTCATAAATTTCTCTTGCCGATTTACCACCCTCCAGTTTCCCGGCTGCCATCAGGCTCTCAATCTGGTCTCTCATGCTAGTTTTTTTGCCTTGGCTGGCGCTTTCGGCTTCCTCGGTTTTCTGTGCTTGTGTTTCTATTGCTTTTATGCTCAATAGTCTAGCGCAACGTTGCAGTGCGCTTGAAATTGCTGCATACTTGCTATCTTTGACATTAACAAGCTTCTCGTCTACTAGAATGCTCAAAGTAGGCCTTAGCGAGCCGTCTGGCATGTCAACTATTTTGCTTAACTCTGCTGGCGATATAGGCTCATCCAAACCTGTTTTTAGCATAAGAGCTTTCTTTGACAACAATAATAACAGTATTTTATTTTTGTTTGTTTGTTGATAAAATTTGGGCATAGGATAAATGCCGCCTTTTTCATCAAGCCTTACGTAATCAAGAAGTATGTTGCTTAAAAGTTGCCTGTCAACCTCTGAACCGTCAACAAAAAGAATCCCAAGCGGGTCTTTTACTGATATTTTTGTTTCCATTTTCCCACTTATTTTATTTATTTGGTACTGTTATAGTTATTATTTACAAACTTATATAAATAACCTTGCTTCTACCTATATACATGGACAAAATAAGCTTCTCCATAGTGTTGATTCCAGAAGGAAACTCGTACTCTTCATGGTGCCCTGAATTGGATGTCGCATCACAGGGCCACAGCGTGGAGGAAGCCATGGCAAATCTTAAAGAAGCCGTGGAACTTCATATTGAATGTCTCTCGCCAAACGAGCTACAGGTAATTCGCTCCAAGCATGGCAAAAGGCTAGTTTCAATGATGGAAATAACAATGCCTGCATAAAAAAGTACAAAAATGTACACTTCTCTTCTCTCCCGGCCAAAGCCTGCTCTCTTTATATCCCTTGTGCGCCTCATATCTAGCAACAAATGAATTAGGACTTTTGAAAATCCTACGGAGTTTATTTGTCCAGGCGCATATTCAATAAAATCCCAAAACAATATTTCAAAACCAATCACAATCAGGTGCAGTTATGACAAAAACAGTTGAGCTTAAAGTCGCCGAATCCTACCAGACCGACGTTGGCAGGGGGCTTGTGCGCATTGACAACAAGGCAAGGGCAGAGCTAGGCGTCTCAACAGGGGACATTGTGGAGCTTAAGGGCAAGCGCTCAACTGCTGCCGTTGTCTGGCAGGCGCACCCTCAAGACGAGGGCCTCAATCTTATCCGCATGGATGGCTACATGCGCCAGAACACGGGAGTTGCCCTTGGCGACAAGATACTTGTCAAGAAAGCGGAGCTTAAGGAGGCAAAAAAAGTCATACTTGTCCCAACAGTTCCAATTAAATACTCGCCAGGTTTTGACCAGTTTGTAAAAAAGAAATTAATTGGCCGCGCGCTTACCAAAGGCGACACAATCTTTGTAGGCGTGTTTGGCACCTCATTTCCCCTTGTTGCCGCTGTTGTCCAGCCAATCGGGGTTGTAATGGTCAATGAGGCCACCGAAGTTGTCCTCAAGGATGAGCCTGTAAAGGACGTTTCTGCAGCCCCAAGCATCTCTTATGAGGATGTCGGGGGCATGAAGGACACAATCAAAAAAATACGCGAGATGGTAGAGCTTCCGCTTCGCCATCCTGAGCTATTTGAAAAGCTTGGGATTGAGGCCCCTAAAGGCGTGCTTCTTTACGGCCCGCCAGGAACAGGAAAAACGCTTCTTGCAAAGGCAGTTGCCTCTGAGTCGGAGGCTAATTTCATACATATCGCAGGCCCGGAGCTTGTCTCCAAGTTTGTCGGCGAATCTGAGGAAAAACTCAGGGGCCTGTTCAAGGATGCGCAGGACAGCTCGCCTTCAATAATTTTCATGGACGAGATTGATGCGATTGCGCCAAAGCGCGAGGAGGCGCAAGGCGAGGTCGAGCGGCGCATGGTCTCCCAGCTTCTCACGCTTCTTGACGGCCTCAAGACGCGCGGGCAAGTAATTGTGATTGGCGCAACAAACAGGCCAAATTCAATCGACCCAGCCCTTAGAAGGCCGGGCAGGTTTGACCGCGAGATAGAGCTTGGGGTGCCTGATCGCGATGGGCGCAAGGAAATCCTCCAGATACACACAAGGGGAATGCCCCTTGACGACAAGGTGTCCCTTGATGAGCTTGCAAACATCACACACGGCTACACGGGAGCAGACCTGACGCTTCTTATCAAGGAGTCTGCAATGAAGACTTTGAGGCGCATCCTTCCAGACTTGGATTTATCGCAGGACATCCCTCCTGTCGTGCTTGACAACCTTCGAGTCACAAGGGACGACTTTTTTGACGCGTTGCGCGAAATCCACCCCTCTGCCCTGCGCGAGGTGTTCATAGAAAAGCCAAATGTCAAATGGGAGGACATCGGCGGCCTGTCAAAGGTGAAATCAGAGCTAAAAGAGGCAATAGAGCTTCCGCTGAAAAATCCGGAGGTTTTCACAAAGCTTGGCATACGGCCAATCAAGGGCATACTTCTAATCGGGCTTCCAGGCACTGGCAAGACTCTTCTTGCAAAGGCTGTTGCAACAGAGTCTGAGGCAAACTTCATCTCCATAAAGGCACCTGAAATACTCTCAAAGTGGGTGGGGGAGTCGGAAAAGGCGGTGCGCGAGCTATTCAGGAAAGCAAGGACTGCAGCCCCTGCCATTGTCTTCATTGACGAGATAGATGCGGTTACGCCATACAGGGGCACTGACGAGAGCTCAAAGGTGACAGAGCGCATTGTCAACTCGTTTCTTACGGAAATGGACGGGCTTGCAAACCTCAAAAACATTGTAGTGATTGCGGCAACCAACAGGCCCGACATCGTGGACCCGGCCTTGCTTCGCGCTGGCAGGTTTGACAAGATTGTGGACATACCGCTTCCAGATGAGCAGACGCGCGAGGAAATTTTCAAGGTGCACACAAAGAAGATGCCTATTGCAAAGGACGTCTCATTTGCCGAGCTTGCAAAAAAGACGGAGGGTCTTTCCGGAGCCGACATAGAGAACATCTGCCGAGAGGCTGGAATGGCCGCGATTCGGGAAAACATGAAGGCAGAGAAGGTGACAAACAAGCACTTTGACACTGCCCTTAAAACCTTGCGCTCCTCGGTGACCAAGCAAAGCGTCGAGGCCATGAAAAAGTTTGAGAAGGATGCCGGCGGCTCAATGTACAGGTAACTAGGCCAGTCAAAACATCTAACAAATTAACTAACTTATTCAGCAGCAATCTTGTGGCGTGTTAAACTCGTATTTTCAAGTGGTTTTCATGGCGCATCACTTCCAATTCACAACCGACGAAATTCTCAATATCGCGGTTTCAGTGGTTGCAATCTCGCTTGCCTTTACCTTCCTTTTTGCAGGCGGCCTGTCAAGCCTTATTGCCGCAGGCCCGGGGGCATTCATCGTGCTTTTTTCCGTCTCCGCGTTTTCAATCGGCATTGGCTTTATCCTGCATGAGTCAATGCACAAGTACTTTGCAATAAAATATGGTGCTTGGGCGCAGTTCCAGGCCTCGCCACAGGGGCTTTTGATTGGCCTACTTTTGGCGCTTTTCCTGCCATTCACCTTCCTGTCCCCAGGCGCAGTTTACATCTACTCGGCAGGCATCTCAAGAAAGCAAAACGGCATCATCTCCCTTGTCGGTCCGCTGACAAACATCGCACTTGGCCTGCTATTTTTGGGCCTTGGCCTTGTGCTTGGCCCTTCTGCGCGCGTGCTTGTGCTTGGCCAGCAGCTCAACTTGCTTTTCTTTGCAGCCTCAACAAACGCATTTCTTGCTTTTTTCAACATGCTCCCTATGATGCCACTTGACGGGGCCAAAGTCTATGCCTGGAGCCTTGCCATCTGGGCGGCAACAGTGGCGTTCATCCTGGGGCTCATGCTTGCCTTAAGGATGGATTTGGAAACTGCCCTGTGGCTTTTAATCATCACTTTTGCATTGCGCCACTTTTTCAGGCAACAGCAATAGGACAAAAGCGGGCTTGCAATTTCTTGCAAAAGACCGCGGCCTTTCAGTGACACTCAACGCATGGATTGTCTGACATTTTGGAAGAAAAGCAGTTTTTGGTTTTCAGAATTTGGTTTTGGGGATTTCATGCCTGGCTCAAAAAACTCTGCATTGATGAAAGGCGCTGAAAGCATTGTTAGGGCCTGCAGGCTTGAAGGCAAGGCGGCAGTTGAAAAAATCCGCGTTAAAAAAAGATACCGTGACCAATCCCTTGACCTGAGGCTTAGGGAAACCCGCACAAGGCTTGAGGTGCGGCTTTTATCCCATGCAAGGCAATCCGGTGTGCCCTGCCCAAAGGTCCTGCGCTGGGGCAGCTTCAACATTATAATGGAGCGGCTCAAGTGCTCCATGCTCCACCAGCTTATAGGACGGGGAAAAACTCCCAAAAAGGGGCTTGAGGGGCTTTTTTTCAAGTCAGGCTCTCTTCTTGCTACAATCCATAAAAGTGGCATTGTGCACGGCGATTACACTCCTGCAAACATTGCAGTGATGGAGGATGATTCGGCCTGGGTCATTGATTTTGGGCTTGGCAAGTTTTCAGGCAGGGACGAGGATAGGGCAACCGACGTGCTGACATTTCTCAAGGCAACCGGAAACCTCAAAGCCCGGGACAACAAACTTTCAACAAGCTTCATTTCAGGCTACTTGGCAGTGCAACCTGCAGGCCGGAGGGGAATTGGGACAGCAAGCCAAAAAAAAGCCGCTTCCAATGAATCAATAGTCTCCCTTGCCTATCAAATCGACGCCCGCTCTAGGTATTCGCAAAGGACGGGATAATTTACAATTTCCCGCCATCCTGCCTTGACTTTCAATCAAACTGGCCTTCTGTGCTGCCGCTTTGTATTCCAATTCAGGCTTTCTTTTCCATCTGGCCTAGGGCTGTCTTTGCAAATTTTTTGGCATGCCCTGCGCTGTTTTTTTCCAGGTACTCAAGCTCCTTTAGGCAGCCCCTTCTTGCAAGCACATATATGGCACTTGTCACCCTCTCCTCGTTTTCGTCATGAAGCACAATGTTTACAAGCTCAAGTGCACTTGCCTTGTGCCTCACATCCTTGCCGTTATATTGGTCAGCAAAAGGCAAAAGCACGCTAAAAAAAGGGTTTTTCTCAATGCCTTCAAATGCATTCCTGCCAACAAACGCGGGTGCGCCCTTTGGCAAAATAACCTTAAACTTAGTAACTACCAAGGTCTCTATTTATTATCGAGCGCCTCAAAGTCAAGTCTATTGACCGATGCAAGCAGCCCAAGCTTTGCAAGATACTTGGCTTGCATATCATTGGATTTGAGCGCTTCTCTCAATATACTGTTAAGTTTTTCCTTCTGATGGGGTTTGCCTGTATAAAAGCTCATTTTGCCAATAAGGACCAGATCGCCGCTTTTCTCAATTTCATCAAGCCTTTCAAACAAGCCGTCAATTGCACTCTGATTTATTGGGCTTTGATATTGTACTTTGCTTTCTCGCTCCAGCCCCAAAATCGCATGGTATCTTTTTTCCTCAAGCAATAATTTCAACCTTAGTGCTGCTGTCTTAATCAAAAGCACCTTTCTAAAATCTGTTTTTTTATGTTGATTTGGCTGCATGAATTTTTTTAGTTCCAAGTTTGCCATAAACCCAGCCTCGAAATTCCATTTCTCTTTTTGCGGTTCAGCCGCTCAAAATGCGCGTATGGTGCGCGTGTCTTAAACCTTTTTATGCTTGTTTGCCCTTATAACCCTACTCCTTCAACACTCCATCACGCTTGAGCATCTTAATCGCATGCGCCGCCACCTCATCCTGCGGGTTTGCCTTGGCTGCATTTAATATGTCATTCACCATCACTTCCCGCCTGCCATTATTTTCAAAAAATGTTGCAATCGTTGCAATCAGCGTCCACTCGCCTTTTTCCTCAAGCCGTTTTGTCCTGCCATATATCTCATCCCTTGCAGTTTTTCCAACCGAGTCATTCAGCATTGCAAGCTTTAGGACTTCGGCAAACCTATTCGCATCCAGAAGTTTTCGAATATGCGGCAATGCCTGCGCTGCGGTCTTTGCCTTTTGCGCCTCCAAATAGTCCAAATAATAATAGTCGGGCTTTCTTCTCCCTGGCAGTTTTCTGATAGTTTCTGTTTGCCAGACCCGTTTTGTCCATTTGTCAGCCACACTTGCATTGCCACCTGCTGCTTCACTCCCTGTCATGCTAGGTCCCGAGCCCCTAAATATCAAATCGCATCTTGCAGTTGTCATTTCAGCCACCTCAATGCTCTTCGTATTCCCATTTTGCCTCGGGGTTTTTTCGATTAAGCATTCCGCCGTTTTTGGCAGCATCAAGCCCAACCAAAACAAGGGCTTTTGCATACCTGCTTTCTTCATATTCTTTTATTAGAAATTCAAGCGCCCTGCCACCATCCGCAGTGCCTTTTTCATAAAATGCAACCAGCCCTATCATCTCATAATATCTGTCCGCTATCAGGCTGTCCAAACCTTGCAAAAGCGATACCCTTGCCATTTTTCCAGCCCTGCCTCCAATGTGTTTTGCAATGTAAGAAACCCACTGCCAGTCGCCACGCATTGCCATTGTGTAAATTGCCGAATTTATCTTATCCTCGTTTTCTTCAGTCCTTGCTATCCTTGAAAGTTCAGCAGAAGGATATGGTTTTCCATTCGCCTTGCCGGAATATTCATCAGCATAAGGCAATAACAGCTTGAAGTGCTGGTTTGCCTCAAGCCCCTCAAATGCCCTTCTTTGGGACTTTGCGCCTTCCACCGGATCTCTTATTTTATTTCTTTCTTGCACTAGGAGTTTTGCCATCAAATCCAATTTATCGCGCAACATAAATATATAAAACATCATCTTTTGACACTTTATCCGGCGCCAGTGCAATTCCATGCCTTTTTTATGCCTGCAGGGGCAAAACCAATCCATCAGCAGGCGTGTCAGTGCAGGTTTGTATGCCTCCAGCCAATCTATAAAATGTCAAATGCAGGTGGTTTTTGTGAATTTTGATGAATACCTAAAATCAAAGGTGGATGAGAAAAAATCGGCAGGGCTTGACTGGAAGCTTCGAAGGTTAGGTGGAATGTCAGTCCCCCGCTGCAAGGTTGAGGGCAAGGACGTGCTGATGCTTTGCTCAAACAACTATCTTGGCCTGTCAAGCCACAAAAAAATCATCAGGGCTCAAATCACTGCGGCAAAGCAATGGGGCGCAGGCTCCGGCTCTGTGCGCGTAATTGCAGGCACAATGGACTTGCACACGCAGCTTGAGGAGAAAATTGCAAAATTCAAGCACACCCCAGCTGCGCTTTATTTCCAGACAGGCTTTGCTGCAAATGCAGGCACAATCCCTGCGATTTCAGGTGAAGGGGACCTGCTTGTTTCAGACGAGCTGAATCATGGAAGCATCATTGACGGGGTGCGCCTTTCAAAGGCGCAAAGGACGATTTACAAGCATGCAGACGCGCAGGATTTGGCACGCGTGCTTGAAGAGGCCGCAACAAAAGGCTACACTGACAAGTCTGGCCAAAAACAATCATACAACCGCCTTTTTGTCCTTACCGACGGCGTGTTTTCAATGGATGGGGATGTGGCCCCGCTTGACAAAATCACTCCTGTTGCAAAAAAGCACGGGGCAATAATTTACGTTGATGATGCGCATGGCGATGGCGTGCTTGGGGAGTGCGGCAGGGGGGCTGCAAGCCACTTTGGGCTTGAAGGGAAAATTGATATAGAGATGGGCACGTTTTCAAAGGCCCTAGGCGTTGTTGGCGGCTATGTGTCCGGCTCGCAGGCCCTTCACGACTTTTTGTGGAACAACGCAAGGACTTTTCTTTTGTCAGGCTCGGCTCCGCCTGCAACTGTTGCAGGGTGCATGGCAGCACTTGACATAATGGAAAGCGAGCCGCGCCACCTAAAGAAACTCTGGAAAAACACAAAATATTTCAAAAAGCAGATGAAAGGCGCAGGCTTTGACACTGGAAACAGCACAACACCAATAACTCCTGTCATGTGCGGCGAATCAATAAAGGCGCAAAACCTGTCGGCAGAACTTTTCGAGCAGGGCGTGTTTGCCCTGCCAATCGTGTTTCCAATGGTTGCAAAGGACAAGGCTCGGATTCGGGTAATGATGAATGCTCAGCTAAGCACGGAGGATTTGGAGCTTGCGGTTGAAAAGTTCGTTGCTTGCGGGAAGAAAACCGGGGTTTTGCAGGGTTGAGTAATGGCGTGATTAACAGAAGAAAAATAGGTGGGGTGGAACAATGGCAAGATGCCTGAGGGGTCAAGCAGGGACAGGTGTTATTGAGCTTTTCTTAGCCTCTGTGATTGGCTGGCTTTTTGGAATGCCGTTTCTTGCAATCACTCTATTTTTCACAATGAAATATCTTGACCCAAAAAACACTAAAAAAGAAGTCAACCTGCTTGGGCGCACCATCAAATTAAGGCCGATTTTGGCATATTGCATCCTTGTTCTTGCCCTGTCT